>JAVBYK010000106.1 GCA_030824095.1 bacterium | reverse complement strand
CTGCCGCTGCTGCTGCAAGGGATACAGTCCCAATTGACAGAGCCCGGAATCGTCGGGCCGGACGCTTTGGCAATGCCGTCGCAGCAGTCACCTCACCGGGTCATTCAAGATCTCGCTGCAATGCTGGATACGGGTGACATGGCCGCGCGGCGCTACTTTGAGCAGCACCGACAGACCTTGGTACAAGCCATCGGCGCGGCCTCGGTGGAAGCAATGGAACAGCACATGGGCAAGTTCGCCTACGATGAAGCACTTGCTCTCCTGAGGCGGCAGACATGAACACGAAGCACACTGTGCTGGTAGTCGATGACCAGCCCGAAAACCTGGCCATCCTGGGGGAACTGCTGGAGACCCACTACCGGGTCAAAGTTGCCAACTCCGGGCAACGCGCGCTGCACGCGGCACTGTCCGAGCCCCGCCCCGATTTGATCCTGCTGGATGTGATGATGCCCGACATGGATGGCTACCAGTTGCTTGCGCGCCTGCAAGAGAGCCCCGCCACCCGCGACATCCCCGTCATTTTTGTGACCGCCAAGGATCGCGCCGAGGACGAAGAACGGGGGCTGGAACTGGGGGCTGCGGACTACATCACCAAACCGATCAAGCCGGTCGTGGTGCTGGCCCGGGTTCGCACCCAACTGGAAAACAAGAGTGCGAAGGACTGGCTGAAGGACCAGAATGTGTTTCTGGAGTCAGAAGTCTTGCGCCGCATGCACGACAACGAGCTGATCCAGAACGCCAGCCTGCACGCGCTGGCCACACTAGCCGAGACACGCGATGCCGATACCGGTGGTCATATCTTTCGCACCCAGTCCTACGTGGAGTTGCTGGGCGGGGCACTGCGGCGACACCCACGCTACCAGGGGCAGCTCTCGGAAGAGCAGCTGAAAATGATCGTCAGGGCCGCCCCCCTGCACGACATCGGGAAAGTGGGCATCCCTGACCAGATTCTGCGCAAACCCGGGAAGCTGACGGCCGACGAGTTTGAAATCATGAAGACGCACAGCCAGATTGGGGGTGATGCCATCGCGCTGGCCATGCAGCGCGTCAGGGACGCGGATCGCTCCGCCTATCGCAGCCTGGGCACGCCACTGGCCTTTCTGGAAGTCGCCAGACAGATTGCGCGTTCACACCATGAGCGATGGGACGGCTCGGGGTATCCGGACCACGCGCAAGGCGAAGCCATCCCCCTGGCAGCCCGCATCATGGCATTGGCGGACGTGTTTGATGCGCTGACCAGCGCGCGGGTGTACAAGAAAGCGTTACCAGTCGCACAGGCGGTGGCCGACATCACTGCGGCGAGTGGCAAGCACTTCGACCCATTCCTCGTGGACACCTTTCTGGAGTTGCAAGACGATTTCGCCAGGATCGCCCACGATTTCGCCGACGAACGGTGAGGCAGATTGATGTGGATGAAACGAACCGAGCATCCACACCTTCACGCGGTTCATGCCCCACATAAGCGTCCGCGTCAATGCCATGCCCCGCAATCTTCCTTTACTCCCTGCTTTCAACAAACCGCGACTGCATCGAAACAGTCGAAGCGACTGAATGTGTAGCACTCGGGGTTTAGCCTGACTTACCCCTTCTGCACGGATAAGGTCAATGCAGCTGCATCGGGGCTCACTTCGTGCCCAATAGGCGGAGCTTCAGTCGAGCCACCCCAGTCCTGCCACCCTTCGCCAAACAGTTCCACCGGATGCATGGTGCGATCCGAACCGTTGCCGCAGCGCATGTCCTTGGCCGCGCAGAACAGGTCACAACCCCAGCACACCCGCTCGGGGTGGGCGGGGTTGATGGGGAATTTCCCGCTCATGCGCTCTCTGTGCGGTTTAATGCCGGCCTACTTGCGGGCCGGCGGCACGTCGGTGCAACTGCCGTGTGCCACTTCCGCCGCCATGCCGATGGACTCCCCAAGCGTGGGGTGTGGGTGGATGGTCTTGCCGATGTCCACCGCGTCCGCGCCCATCTCGATGGCCAGCGCGATCTCGCCGATCATGTCACCGGCATGCGTGCCCACCATGCCCCCGCCGAGGATCTTGCCGTGGCCATGTGCCTCAGGGCTGTCGTCGAACAGCAGCTTGGTCACGCCTTCGTCGCGGCCGTTGGCGATGGCGCGGCCGGATGCGGTCCAGGGGAACAGGCCCTTCTTGACCTTGATGCCCTGCGCCTTGGCCTGGTCTTCGGTGAGGCCGACCCAGGCCACTTCGGGATCGGTGTAGGCCACGCTGGGGATGACGCGGGCGTTAAAGGCGGCTGCGGCCAGTTCCTTGTTGCCTTGCAGTTCACCGGCAATCACTTCGGCTGCCACATGCGCCTCGTGCACCGCCTTGTGCGCCAGCATGGGCTGGCCCACGATGTCGCCGATGGCGAAGATGTGCGGCACGTTGGTGCGCATCTGGATGTCGACGTTGATGAAGCCGCGGTCCGTCACGGCCACACCGGCCTTGTCGGCAGCGATCTTCTTGCCGTTGGGTGTGCGGCCCACGGCTTGCAGCACCAGGTCATAGACCTGGGGCGCAGGGGCGGTTCCGCCCTCCTCGGCCGGCGCAAACGTGACCTCAATGCCTTCGGGCAAGGCGCGTGCGGACACGGTCTTGGTCTTGAGCATGATGTTGTCAAAGCGCTTGGCGTTCATCTTCTGCCAAATCTTGACCAGGTCGCGATCAGCCCCTTGCATGAGGCCGTCGAGCATTTCCACCACATCCAGGCGTGCGCCCAGCGTGCTGTAGACGGTGCCCATTTCCAGACCGATGATGCCGCCGCCCAGGATCAGCATGCGCTTGGGGACTTCTTTCAGTGCCAGGGCGCCGGTGCTGTCCACCACGCGTGGGTCTTCGGGCATGAAGGGCAGGTGCACGGCTTGGGAACCCGCCGCGATGATGGCCTTCTTGAAGGCAATCACCTTCTTGGCACCGGTCTTTTCCTGCGAAGTACCGCTGGTTTCCTCCACCTCGACATGGTTGGCGCCGACGAAGGCACCGTAGCCGCGCACGGTGGTGACCTTGCGCATCTTGGCCATGGCGGCCAGGCCGCCGGTCAGCTTGCCAATGACCTTTTCCTTGTGGCCACGCAGCTTGTCGATGTTGACGACCGGCGCACCAAAGTCCACGCCCAGATCGCCCAGGTGGCTCACCTCGTCCATGACGGCGGCCACATGCAGCAGCGCCTTGGACGGGATGCAACCCACGTTCAGGCAGACGCCGCCCAGCGTGGCATAGCGCTCCACCACCACCACCTTCAGGCCGAGGTCGGCCGCGCGGAAGGCGGCGGAGTAGCCACCGGGGCCACCGCCCAGCACCAGCACATCGCAATCCAGATCGACCGTGCCGGCGTAGCTGGCGCCGGCAGGCACTGGAGACGCTACTGTTTTAGGAGCAGATTGGGTAGATTCCACGAGGGCTGGTGCCACATTTGGCACCGAAGCACTTGGCGCAGCGGGGCTGGCTGCAGCGTCAGCCGCACCGGCTTCCTCCAGCATCAGCACCACAGAGCCTTCCTTGACCTTATCGCCCAGCGCGACCTTGAGCTCCTTCACCACACCGGCCTGGCTGGAGGGGATTTCCATGGAGGCCTTGTCGCTCTCCACGGTGATCAGGCTTTGCTCGGCCTTGATGGTGTCACCCACCTTGACCATCAATTCGATGACGGTGACCTCGGCGAAGTCGCCAATGTCGGGGACTTTGATTTCAATGACGCTCACAGCAGGACCCTCCGGAAATCACCCAGGATCTGGCCCAGGTAGACGTTGAAACGCGCAGCGGCGGCACCGTCGATGACGCGGTGGTCCCAGGTCAGGCTCAGCGGCAGCATCAGACGCGGCACGAATGCCTTGCCGTCCCACACCGGTTCCATCTGGCTCTTGCAGACACCCAGAATGGCAACCTCGGGCGCATTGATGATGGGCGTGAAGTAGCGCCCGCCAATGCCACCCAGGCTGGAGATGGTGAAGCTGGCACCAGACATTTCCGCCGGGCTCAGCTTGCCGTCGCGCGCCTTCTTGGCCAGTTCGCCCATTTCCTGGCTGATCTGGAAGATGCCTTTCTTGTCGGCGTCCTTGATCACCGGAACCATCAGGCCATTGGGCGTGTCGGCCGCAAAACCGATGTGGTAGAACTGTTTGTAGATCAGTGCATCGCCGTCCAGACTGCTGTTGAACTCGGGAAACTTCTTCAGCGCGGCCACGCAGGCCTTGATCAGGAAGGCCAGCATCGTGACCTTGATGCCACTCTTTTCATTCTCCTTGTTGGTGGAGACGCGGAAGGCTTCCAGATCGGTGATGTCGGCATCGTCGTGGTTGGTGACGGCCGGAATCATGATGGCATTGCGCAACAGGTTGGCGCCGCTGATCTTCTTGATGCGCGAGAGTTCCTTGCGCTCGATGGGTCCGAACTTGGCAAAGTCCACCTTGGGCCAGGGAATCAGGCCCAGGGCAGCGCCATCGCCACCACCGCCGGCCTTGTTTTGGGCAGCGGCCGCCTGCGTCTGCGCAGCACCACTCATCACCGCACGGGTGAAGGCCTGCACGTCGGCGTCGGTGATGCGGCCTTTCAGACCGCTTCCCTTGACCTCGTTCAGGGGCACACCCAGTTCACGGGCGTATTTGCGTACCGACGGTGACGCATGGGGCAGGCCCACGGGCGCGGTGGTCGGGCTGTGGGCCGGCACGGCAGCCGCAGCCACGGGAACAACCGCTGCAGGCGCTACGAAAACAGGAGCAGCCTGCGCAGATTCCACGAGGGCTGGAGCCGGATTTGGTGCAGAAGCACTGGGCGCGGGGGCCGGTGCAGCAGCTGCGGGAGCCGTCGCAGCGCCAACGCCCTCGCCTTCCAGAATCACGACGAGCGAGCCCTGCTTGACCTTGTCGCCCAGCTTGACCTTGAGTTCCTTGACCACACCGGCGTGGCTGGAGGGGATTTCCATGGAGGCCTTGTCGGACTCCACGGTGATCAGCGACTGTTCGGCCTTGACCGTGTCGCCGATTTTCACCATCAGTTCAATGACGGTGACTTCATCAAAGTCGCCAATATCGGGGACCTGGATTTCAATTTGTGCCATGTTGTTCTTTCAATCAGTTGGGGTCAGAGCACATTTGCTCCGCAAAGTGGTCTGACCCGCAAGGTTTCAGGCATACAGCGGGTTGATCTTGTCGGTCTTGATGCCGTACTTGGCAATGGCCTCGGCCACCTTGGCCACCGGAACGGTGCCTTCTTCGCTCAGCGCCTTCAAAGCGGCCAGCACGATGTAGTGGCGGTTCACCTCGAAGTGCTCGCGCAGCTTGCTGCGGAAATCGCTGCGGCCAAAGCCGTCGGTGCCCAGCACCTTGTAGGTGCGGCCCTTGGGGATGAAGGGGCGGATCTGCTCGGCATAGGCCTTCATGTAGTCGGTGGACGCCACGACCGGACCGGTGTGCTTCTCCAG
>JAVBYK010000256.1 GCA_030824095.1 bacterium | reverse complement strand
CCCGTTTGCTCGGCCAGATCGCCTCCGTCCACTTTTTTGACAGCCAGTCCGCACGCTGGTCGCTGGCCCAGCGTGAAGACGCCCTGGCCATCATCGTGAAACGCGGCGTTCACCCCCTGTTGGGCGATGTCGTCAACGGTCTGCCACAAGGTGGTGCGCAGGCGCCGGCCGGCGCGCAAAGCGGTGCCAGCGCCTATGCGCAGCTTCCCGCGTCCTTTGTCGGCCATGCGGCCATCCACGGACAACGGGTGTACTGCGGCTCGGCCGTGTCGTCGCCCGATCCGCGGTATTGGGTGGCCCAGGGTGGCGGCACGCAGACTGCCATCACGCCGGCCGGTCAGCCCGTAAGCTACCAGGCGGGGGAGTTCATCGACTTCCGCCTGGGCGGCAATGCACTGCTGTACCAGCGCCAGGGTTGGGACTTTTCGTCAGCCGGGGGAACCTGGACCGTTGCGCCCACAGCACGGCTGGCTTTGAAGCTGATGGGAGCAGCAGCCGATGGGCAAGTGGATCACATCGAAATCGTGGCGCAGGGAATGGTCGGACCATCCCATCCGGCTACGCGGGCCGAACTGGTCATCAACGGCATTTCCCTGGGCGTTCATGCTTTTGGCCATGAGCAGACACTGAAACTACCACTCAGTCTGCCCGAAAACACCCTGTCGGACGGTGTCGTGGAGATGGAATTCCGGGTACTCGACCCCGTTTCCCCCCACGTACTGGGTCTGTCAGAGGACAAGCGGGACCTCGGTGTACTGCTGATTCGGCTGCGCATCGCCTCTGAAAATGACTGACCCCGTACAACCCAAGACCTGCTATATTGCTTCCTACGCTGGGCAAGCCCGTTGCGCCTGGGCCAAGCGCAACGTGTTGGCGTAACGGCACATCTTTCCGGGATCACACATGATGGACAAAAAGACACCCGTTCTGAACAAGCGCATGACTGCTCTGGCCGTCTGTCTCTCTGCTCTGACCGCGCCGACATGGGCGCAAAACGCATCCGTTCCTAGCCAGTCGGAGGTAGATCAGGTCTTCCGTGAGGTCATTGCCAACCCATCTTCCATCGACATCCGCACCAAATACGCGTCCCTGCTCGTACGGTCCGGTAATTACGAAGGCGGCATCGCCGCGCTCGAAGGCCTGCTGCTCGCGCCCGATGCTCCCGCCAATATCCGTCTGGAACTGGCTGTGCTCTATTACCGCCTGGGCTCCTATGCCATGGCTGAAACCTACCTGCGCGATGCACTGGCGGACCCCCGCCTGGACGCCAAGCAGAAGGATGAGGCCCAGTCCCTGCTGCGTGACGTCGTCGCACGCAACAAACCCTCGCGCTTCTCCGGCATGGTCATGCTGGGCGTGCGCTCCCAGACCAACCCCACGGGCGCAACCGACAACAGCACGGTCCTCTCCCAGGGCTTGTCCGTGCCGCGCGGAGCCGACTTTGCGCCAAAGTCTGATACCGATGTGCATGCGTGGGCCCTGCTGGACCATGTCTACGACCTGGAAAAGCAGAACGAAGCCGCCATCACAACCACCCTGATGGGCTACGCCAACCATTACAGCTCGGTCAGCAGCTATTCCAACCAGGCCGGCTCCACCAAGCCCTACGATCTCACCGTTTTGGCCGGCAGCACAGGTCTTCGCTTCAAACCCGCGCCGGAAACCCAGCAGGAGTGGACCCTGCGCCCGCACCTGCTGTTTGGCGGTGCCACAGCCAACGGCAGTTCCTACTTCACCACCGGTGGATGGGGTGTCAGCACCGACTACCGCATGTCGGAACGCCTGACCTATGGCGGCACCTATGAAAACAGCCGCCTGACATTCCCCACAAGGGATGACATTGCCAATTCCCCCTCGCTGGGCGGCAGCCGCCAGGTGCTGCGCCTGAATGCCACCATGGAAACTGGCGCCAACCGTTTCCTGATGAGCGAATTCGGTTACGTGGACCATGACGGCAATGTGTCCTACACCGGATACCGCGGCCCCGAGCTGCGCCTGTCGTATATCTTCAGCTACCCCTCCCCGTTTTCCGCCACAGCGCTCCCCTGGGCTACCACGCTCATGGGCAGTGCGCTGCGCCGCGACTACCGAAGCCCCGACCCGGCCGTCAGCCTGCTGACGACCCGGCAGGACACTGAGTGGCGGCTGGGCTTGATCAACGTGGCCCCGATGTCACGGGATCTGGCCGTGCAATTCCAGCTGGAATACACCAACACCAACTCCAACATCCCCAACTACAGCAGCACCAACACGTCCGGCACGCTGGGTGTGATCTGGAAATACTGACCCCTGGCAGGAGAACGCAATGCCCCCCGCACCGATTGACATCAACGAATGGTGGCTGGCCGCCGCTGCCGCAACCAGCATCCTGGCGCCTGTAGCCACCGCCCAGGCGGCGACACAACCCGGCACCCAGGTCGGAATTACCACGGCCGTTCGCCCTGGCGTCACCACCACCACCAATGATCGCGTCGTCTACATAGGCAACGCGGTTACGTTCGGCGAGCGATTCAAGACAGACAGCACGGGTGTGATCCACATCCTGTTCATGGACCAGTCCTCCATGACCCTAGGCCCCAATTCCGAACTGGTGATCGATGAGTTCACCTTCAATCCGGAATCGCGGCGTGGCAGCATTGCGGTCAACCTCGTCAAGGGTGCGCTGCGGGTGGTGGGCGGATTCATCAGCAAGTTCAACACACCACAAGGCTTCAGTGCCGCGCGGGTGCAGACCACGACGGCAACCATAGGTATCCGCGGTGGCATTTCGACAGTGGAGAGCAACGGCCAGAACACAACGGGCACTTTCCTGTTTGGCCAGCAGATGAGCATATCGAATTTGGCTGGAAACACGCAAACTGTGACTCGCCCTGGCTTCAGCAGTTCCGTATCAGGTGTCAGCCCACCCACGCCTCCGAGCAGAGTGCCATTCGATCAGATGAACCGACTGACACAGCAGTTTGGCAACCCCTCTAGTGGTGGAAACCGGCCACCTAACACCACGCCACCAGGCGGTCAGTTGATCAGCACCGGCGGCAACCCCATTGGCAACAACCCCAACACGGGTCTAGCGCCTGACCGCACAGGGCAGTCGAGCAACCAGATGCAAACTCAGACTCCCCAAAACACGCTGCGCAATTTGTTGGGCTCCACCCCGAACCAGTCCTGAGCGATAGCGGATGCGGGTTCTCTTCGCGTCGGTCTACCCGCATTTGCCCGACGTTATCGGGGGGTTGCAGACCACTACGGATGATCTGTGCACGGCCCTGGTGGGCATGGGTGCGCAGGCAGCCGTCCTGTGCGGGCTCAATGAGCACAACACCACACCCGGTCACGCGCTTCCCCAGCGCGACGACACGCTGGGCTACCCGGTGTTTCGGGTCGCCAATCCCATTCACGACCTCGCCCTGCTGGCTGCCAGTTGGGACCCCACCATCATCGTGGTGCAAAGCGGTACCACGCTGGTGCCTATGCTGATCAACGCGCTGGATACGGGCAAGCCCACGGCCGTCTACCTGCACAACGTGGAGACGCACCAGTTGGGCGGCACGCTGGTTCCAGACCCATCCATCCTGTACCTAGCCAATTCCGAATTCACCGCCCGGCGCTGGCGTGCCCTGTGCGGTCTGGATTGTGTGGTGGCACCACCGCTGGTGCTGCCGGAACGCTACTTTGTGCCCGAACGCGGCGACAGCGTCCTGTTCGTGAATCCCACACAGATCAAGGGCGTGGAAATCATGTTTTCCCTGGCAGCGGCCTGCCCGGACATCCCCTTTCTGGTCACAGAGAGCTGGGGATTAAACCCCGGCTGGCGCGCCCATTGTCTGCAACGCGCGCGAAGTCTCCCCAACATCGAATGGCATCCGCCAACCCGTGACATGCGCGCGGTGTATGCCCGCGCCCGCACCCTGCTGATGCCCAGCCTGTGGGAAGAGGCCTATGGACGGACCGTCGTCGAGGCGCAAATCAACGGCATTCCCGTGGTTGCCAGCAACCGTGGGGCACTGCCCGAGTCCGTTGGCGCGGGTGGCCTGCTGGTGGATGCCCATGCGCCCATCGCAGAATGGGAGCATGCACTGCGCCAGGCCTATATGCCGTCGGCTACCTATGACGCGTTGTCCACCCTGGCGCGTCAGCAGGCTTACCACACGGCGGCATCGCCCCTGTTGCTGAGCCGGTTCGTCTCGGCGATCTCGGCCCATGGAGGTCACCCGTG
This sequence comes from bacterium, assembly GCA_030824095.1. GTDB lineage: Bacteria > Pseudomonadota > Gammaproteobacteria > Burkholderiales > Burkholderiaceae_C > Allorhodoferax. Next base: position 1,219 of record JAVBYK010000256.1, on the reverse strand, counting down.
ATTCCAGAGCACCCGTCAACGACGCCGGTGACAGCACCGCGCATTCTCTTTGTATGCGACGCCGATACCACCGCTGCGGTGTCGGCGCTGGAGGCCTGTCACCAGCTCTGCGACGCACTGGCATCCGAAGGCATGCAGCCCTTGGTGCTGCAGAATTGGCCAGCGTCCACCCAGAACGAAACGCGCCACGCGGCCAAGGTTCAGGAACGCCCGTATCCGGTGTATTGCTCTCGGAGCGTGAGGGCTGAAGCCACACTGCTGTCCCTGGTGGAACAGCCGACCCTGGCCATCACGCTCGGTGCGGACCCTGTCGGATTGGCGCAGCCGCTGCTGGACAGCGGGCTGCCCTGCATCGCATGGTTTGTTGATGCCTCGGGTTTTCCAGCGCTCCCGAGTGGCGAGCTTGATCGCCGCCTGGGACTGGCGGCCGCATCTGAAGCCCTGGCAAGCCAGCTCTGCGTGCTGGCGGGAACGCCGGTCAGCCCCCTGCTACCACCGCTGTCCTTCCATATGCAGCTGTCCAATGGCGGAGATGCGGTCCTGATTCCGTCCGTCCGGCGCGTAGATGGCATTCAGCGCGTGTTGCAGATGGCCCGCGCACGGCCCCACATCCCGTTTGTGGCACTGGCCCAAGCCGGCCATGCTGCAGCCGAGCCATCACTGCTCACTGCCGCGCCATCGAACGTGAGCGTGCTCGATGTGCGCCGCGCCATGCACATGAACTTCAGGCTGGCGGTCCTGCCGGCGCTGAGCGCCGATCTGCCCTGGGACATGCTGGCGCATTGCCTGGCGGCCAAGCTACCGGTGTTGGCATCCAGCGAACCGCTGCTGGAAGACGCCATTGGAGACGCCGGCATGGTGGTGCCCGCCAGTCAGCCTCTGGAAGCCTGGCTGGACGCTCTGGATCTGATGCTACAAGACGGTATTGCCGACACCGTGATGGCACAGTCCGCAGGTGAACGCGCCAACGGATTGCGTCTACCTGCCCAGCAAGCCGCGCAGGCGTGCGCGCAGCTGGCCCTGCGGCATGTCAGGGCATTGGGCCCGCTGACTGGCCGGGCCTGAAACACAAGCGCACGCTGCAGCCGGCATCCACCGCCCCCTGCAGCGTGACCGTGGCATCCATGCGCTGCAACAGCTTGCGCGTCAGTGCCAGACCCATGCCGACACCGGGGAACTGCTGGGCACTGTGCAGACGGCCAAACACCTTGAACAGTTT
>JAVBYK010000232.1 GCA_030824095.1 bacterium | reverse complement strand
AGGTGGCCCAGGCGCTCAGCACCAGCGTGGCAACGACATGTTTGAGTGGGTTGTGTGAAATCACGTTTGTCTCCGGAATAGTTGTGTGTTGTGCCCTCTGCACCGTGCAGCAGGGTCGCCCATCGTAAGGAGCCCATGGCGGGGTGACGCGGAATAATCGAGTACCGGGTGTGAGCAAAATTCACACCCTTCCCTACCTCCCGTCGGGTACGCTTGCGCCATGAATTTGCGCCAACTCGAAGTCTTCCAGGCCGTCATGCAAACCGGCAACATGAGTGCGGCCGCGCGCCTGATCTGCATCACCCCGTCGGCGGTGAGCAAGACCATTGGCCACACCGAATTGCAGTTGGGCTACAAGCTGTTCACGCGCAGCAAGGGTGTGCTGGCGCCCACGCCCGAGGCCCTGGTCCTGTTTGCCGAGTCAGCCAACATCCACCGCCAGCTGGAGCAGTTGCGCAGCATTGCGGTCAATCTGCGTGAGGTGGACCAGGGCCAGGTGCGTCTGGCGGCCATACCGTCCATCTCGCACGAATTCCTGCCCATGGTGCTGGCGCAGCATGTCGCGCGCCACCCACATGTGCATCTGGAGGTGCGCACGCTGCACCAGGACCAGATGGCCGAGGTGCTGCTCAACCGCAGTGTGGACTTTGCGCTGGGCTACTACCCCCACCCCCATCCGCAACTGGTCAACCGCCTGCTGGTCAGCGGGCGCCTGCACCTGGCGGTCACCCGCGAGATCTGGCAACGGGCGGTGCGGGTCAAGCGGGCCGATCCGATTTCCTTCATGTCCAACACGCCACTGATCCGCCTGGTCGGCGACGACCCCATGCGTGCGGTGATCGACGAACTCGGCGCGCGGTTGGGCGTCAACATGACATCGGGCATCCAGGTGCAAACCTCGCGTCTGGCGTTGGAACTGGTGCGCCTGGGGCTGGGCTGGACCGTCATCGACTTTCTGACCGCCAGCAACCTGGACCCCGCCACCATGGTGGCGGTGGAGCTGGATGACCTGCCGCTGCTGCCGCTATATGCCCACCATGCCGTGGCCTCACCACCGGGTCGCCAGGCCGAACGCCTGCTGGCCCAATTGCCGGGCCTGCTGGCACAGGCCATGCTGCGCAACCAGGCTCCCGTGCCCTAGGGCCAGGGCCCCGAGCGCGATCACGGTTCAGCGGCAGCCCAGCTTGCTGACGATCACCGCGCAGGGCACGTAGCGTTCCACAATCTTCTTGTAGCGGCCGTCGGCCATCAGGGCATTGAGGCTGCGGTCAAAGTCTGCCACGAACTCGGGTGTCAGCGAGGCCTGGCTCAGCGCCATCATGGACGCCTCGCCCGAAACAATGATGTCGGTCTTGGCAATGCGGTCGGACAAACCCATCTGCTGCAGCTCGACCAGGCCCGTGTTTTCATCGGCGATGATGCCGTCCAGACGATCCAGCTCGATCATCTTCCAGGCACTGCGGCGGGACGTTACCTGCGTGATGCGCGCAGCGAACGCCGGCGTCTTGACCAACGCCTCGTAGTCAGCCCCATAAGCCACTCCAATCTGGGCACCCAGGCGGAACTCGGTTGACGCGATATCGGCCAGAGTCTTGAGCCGGTATTTGGCTGCAGCCGCCTTGGCCACAAACAGCACATTCGGCGAGCGGTTCACCGGGCGGGAGAAGAAGGCGAATTTCTCCCGCTCGGGCGTGCGAAAAGCGCCTGGCAATATGTCCAGGCGCCCCAGTTCCAGCTCCCGCAGCGCGCGCGCCCACGGCAGCTCCACAAACCTGGCATCGCAGTTCAGGCCCTTCAGTGCGGCGCGCACCAGATCGGGATTGAGACCCGCCACCTCGCCATCGGCCGTCTTGAACGAGTAAGGCGCGTCGTCATACCAGCGCACGGTCTTGACGCACTGGGCCATGGCCTGCACAACAGACAGCAGCCCCAACCCCAGCAGCACAAGAGCCCGCAGCCATGCGCGTGGAAAATCGCGGGAGAAAGCATCAGGGTTGTAGGGCATGGAACAGACTCCTGTGAAACGGGTAGGCGTCAGGTCAACGGCGGCGTGGAGGTCAGCACTTCCTCGATCACCGTCAGCCCTTCCGCCACCCGCAGGGCGCCGGCCAGACGCAGGGGACGCATGCCATCCGCAATGGCCTGGCGGCGCAGCGTATCGATGCTGGGGTCGGCCGTCACCTTGGCCTTGAACGCGTCCGACACCGTCAGCAGTTCATACAAACCCGTGCGCCCCATGAAGCCGGTCATGCGGCAATCCACGCAACCCACCGGCTTGTAGGGCTTGTAGCCACCATTGATCTGCCACGGCTTGATCAACTCCGCCAGCATCTCACGCGTCGTTTCTTCGTCGCGCACCTTGCAGTTCTTGCACAGCGTGCGCACCAGACGCTGGGCCAGCACACCGAGCAGTGTCGCGTTGATCAGGTACTGCGGCACGCCCAGCTCCATCAGGCGCGTCACGGCCGAGGGCGCATCGTTGGTGTGCAGGGTGGAGAACACCAGGTGACCGGTCAGCGCTGCCTGCACCGCCATTTCGGCTGTTTCGGTGTCACGGATTTCGCCGACCATGATGATGTCCGGGTCCTGTCGCATCAGGGCGCGCAGGCCCTGCACAAAGCCGAAGTCCAGCTGCGGCTGCACCTGGGTCTGGTTGAAGGCGGGCTCGATCATTTCGATCGGGTCTTCCACCGTGCTGACGTTGACCTCTTCGGTGGCCACCCGCTTGAGGGTGGAGTACAGCGTGGTGGTCTTGCCGGAGCCGGTGGGGCCAGTCACCAGGATGATGCCGTGGGGTCGCTTGACCAGCGATTCCCAGCGTCCACCGTCATGCGCGGAAAAGCCCAGTGCGTCCAGGTCCTTGACCGTGGTATCCGGGTCAAAAATCCGCATCACCATCTTCTCGCCAAAAGCGGTTGGCAAGGTGGAGATACGCATTTCAATCTCGTCGCCACCGGGGTTACGCGTCTTGATGCGGCCATCCTGCGGGCGCCGCTTCTCAATCACGTCCATGCGGCCCAGCAGCTTGATGCGCGCCGTCATCGCGTTGAGCACGCCCATGGGCATCTGGTAGACCTGATGCAACACACCATCGATGCGGAAACGGATCACGCCCTGCTCGCGCCGCGGCTCCAGATGGATATCGCTGGCTCGTTGGTCAAAGGCGTATTGCCACAGCCAGTCCACCACCTGCACCACGCTCTGGTCATTGGCATCGAGCTGTTTGTTGGACTTGCCCAACTCCACCAATTGCTCAAAGGTCGCGCCGTTGTTCACCCCACCCTTGTTGGCCGCCTTGACCGATTTGGCCAGGGCATAAAACTCGGCCGTGTAGCGGTGGATCTCCTGCGGGCTGGCCAGCACGCGGCGCACGCTGCGCCGGGACTGGCGCTCCACTTCGGCCACCCAGTCAACAATGAACGGCTCGGACGTGGCCACGGTGATTTCGCTGGCGTTGACGACCACCGGCAGGATGCGGTGCCGTTCGGCATAGACCGCACCCATGGCATCGGCCACGCGGCTCACGTCCACCTTCAACGGGTCAATGCGCAGGTAATCCATGCCCACATGCCCGGCCAGCCACTGGGTCAGTGTCTCGATATCCAATGGTTTGTTGTCGGCCGCGCGGCGCATCGACACACTGGCCAGGCGCACCAGCGGGTGCTGCACGCTCTCGGCCTGCGCGCAGCGGGCAATGGTGCGTGCAGCCTGCTCGTCGGAGATCACGCCATCAGCCTGCAACCACTCCACCAGGCGACGCCAGTCCAGCGGACCGACATGGATCTTCTTGGCGGGCGGGGCATGGTGTGTGTGTGTGCTCATGGTCATGGTGTCACCGGCTTGAAAACGCGCACCCATTTATCGGCGGGCAGGCCCCATTGGCGCTGGATGGTGTCGGCCCGTGCCATCAGCACGGAGCGGGTCGGTCGGGTGGGCGTGCGCTGTGCCAGCACCACGGTATTGCCTTCGCGCGTGGCCTTGAAGGCCCACAGCGCATCCTTGCCAAACGCTGCCGCCATGTTGTCCACGCTGCGCTGGAAACTCGACGAGCGGCCAAACAGGTTGACGGTCATGCAGCCCTCCTCGGTCAGCACCTTGCGGCAATCGGCGTAGAACTCCGCACTGTCCAGCACCGGGCCGGCGGCTTCCTGGTCATACAGATCGACCTGCAACGCATCGACCACACCTTGCCATCGCGCTTGCTTGATCTCCTGTTCGGCGTCGGCAAGGACGACCTGCAGGCGCTTGTCGTCCTGCGGCAGCTTGAACCAGCCGCGGCAGGCGGCCACCACCTGGGGATTGAGTTCGATGGCGGTGGTCTTCATGCGCACGACCTTGTGGCAGAACTTGGTCAGGGACGCCGCCCCCAGCCCCAGTTGCAGTGCCTGGCGCTGCGGCACGGTCTCGGGGTCGACAAACAGCAGCCAGGCCATCATGCGCTGGATGTACTCATGGACCAGCACGGTGGGCGCATCCACCAACATGGAGCCCTGGATCCAGATGCTGTCCAGATGCAGGTGGCGGATGGGGCCCTCGTCGGAAAAATTGACTTCGGGGAGCGTAAGTGATTCTTTTCTTGCCATGGGGGGTATTAAATCACTTGGGCCAGCAGCGCCGCCAGGCGCGGCAGGGCCTGGCAGGCATTGCCGGTTGTGGCCCGCGCCAGCGTGTCCAGCGGCATGCCGCGCAACTGCGCCAGCACAGCCGCCATACGCGGCAATTCACCCGGCGTGTTGCGCCCCTGTGCGGCTCCGGCCAGCCGGTCCTGCGCGGTAGCGTATATCCAGTGGGGCGGGATATCCGGCGCATCGGTTTCCAGCACCATGGCCTCCAGCGGCAGGCTCTGGGCCAGCCGACGCAGTTGCAGCGCCCGATCAAAGGTCAGCGCACCGCCAAAACCCAGCTTGAAACCCAGCTTGAGGAATGCCTGGGCCTGTGCGTCGCTGCCATTGAAGGCGTGGGCAATGCCGGACCACTCGGGGCCGGTACGACCGAGATCCCGCAGATGTTTGAGCAGCCGGTCGGCCGAGCGGCGCACATGCAGCACCACCGGCAAACCGAATTGGCGCGCCAGTTTCAGCTGCTCGCGGTAGAAGTGCTCCTGTCGCTCGGCCAGCGGACCGGTCCGCAATTCGGGAACGAAGTAGTCCAGCCCGATCTCGCCAACGGCCACCAGACGCGGGTCTTCGCGGTGGGCCGCCAGCTGGGCCGCCAGCAGCTGCAAGTCATCCTCAGTGGCGGACTTCACATACAGTGGGTGGATGCCCAGGCAGTAGCTGTCGCCCGTCAAATGGGCCAGCTCACGCACCATGTCGAAGTTGGATCGCTGCACCGCCGGGATCACGCAATGCACAACCCCGTTGGCACGGGCCTGTGCCCGCACTTCAGCGCGGTCGGGGACGAACTCGGCGGCATCCAGATGGCAATGGGTGTCGATCCA
>JAVBYK010000392.1 GCA_030824095.1 bacterium | reverse complement strand
ACCGACCTGCCACGGACAGTTTGAGTTCCTGATCCCTATCGTCCGGGGTCGCCGTACAGCGCGTAGGGTGCCCAGAAGGCAGGGTGGGCATAGGTGCCGGTTGCCTCTGCATCCATCACGTCCACCATGGCCAGTCGCAGGGCATGGGCCCGGCTGACCCCGGCGTCGCGTGCGTAGCGCTCGAACAGATGGGTCACCAGCAAACGGGCCGACACGGTCTCTACCGACCAGTGGGTTGCTAGAACGGCGCGCGCGCCGGCATGGAAGAAGCCGCGCCCCAGGCCCGAAATGGCCTCGGCGGCACTTCCGTCTGGCGCCGCCGTGTTGCAGGCGGACAGTACCACCAGATCGGCGTCCAGTTGGAGTTTCAGTACATCTTCCAGCGTCAGCAGACCTGCGGAAATGGGCTGTCCCGCGCCACTTGCAAGTGCCAGGGCCGGTTGGTCGAGCCCCGGCAGGTCGCCCGCAACCAACCCGTGGGTGGCAAACGCCAGCACGCGGCGGTCGGAGAGGTTGGTGCCCAGGACGTTCTGCCGACTGGCCTGCGCGCCAAAGAAGGTGTCGCTGCGCGGGTCGGCCGTCAGGGCCGCGGCGATGGCCTGGATTTCGTCCCGCGTATCCGGCAGCGGTTCCAGTAACGTGGCCTGGCGCACGACGGGCACCGCCACGGGCACGTCATCGGCTCCGCTCCAGTGCTCTTGCGGGGCAGAGAGGTGCCGGATCAGCCTGCGGGTTCCCAGACCAGTGCCCGGCGTTGCGGGCGTATCGGTGCTGAGCCCAAAGTCCGGGTCACCGAAACCGATGAAGGCCTTGCGCGCGGTCTTCGCCGCCGGCAAGCCGCGCAAGGTGACCAGACTGCTGACGGATGGCAGATAGGCGATGGCCACCTTGCGCGCCAGCCACGCAGTGGAGCGCAGCTGCGCTTGTGCCGCCCCCGGTTCGGTGGAAATCGGCCGGGCCCCCTGCGTTGGCAACATCGAGAAGGGAATTTGCCCCAGTGTGTCGTTGGCAACGACCAGCAGCGTGTCGGCCTTGCTCCAGGCGGCCTCCACGGGGGCCAGCAGTGCCTGGTAGAGGCTGGAGCCAGCCTCCAGATCAAAGGGCATGCGTCCGGGCGAGATGCCGGTCGTCAGGTCCACGGATTGCCGCAGCCGCCGGACCCGGTCCGCCACCCACGTGGAATTCCTGTCGCTGAAATGAAACCGCAGCGCGCCATCGGGGCCGCTGGCCCACACATAGCTGCCGCGTGCCGTGACGTAGATCGACAGCAGGGCCTCGTTGGGTTGCAGCGCCTTGCGGGACTGAACGAAAGTGGTGGGGCGCGGATTGACCAGCGTGTCGTATTGGGGGAATTGCTGGCGTATTTCGGTCAGGCTGCGCTGTTGGTTTGCGCGCAGGGTGGCGATGCGCGCCTCCATGGTCTGAATGACGCCGGGTAACTGCCTGTCCGGAGGGGCGGAGCGCAGGCTGATCAGGTTCTTGTAAACCGCCTGGAGTTCGTCTTCGGAATCCTGCATGGTCCGGATCTGCATGCCGAGCTCGGGTGTGCCTGCGGCCAGCCGCAGTGCCGATCCGGTGACGGCCTTTTGGACGCTCTGCCAGCGGGCCACATCGGCCAGCACATAGGCTTCTGCAATGTCCTTTGCCGTGCGCGTGCCTTTGGCCCCCACCAGCAGGTGCAGGCCATCTTCCAGAATGAACCGCAGTCGCGTGGTACGGGCCACGCTGGTCTGTTGGCGGTTCATGGCATTGGAAGACTCCAGCAGGACCGGAATTGCCGCCCCAAACTCCCTGCGCGCCTCATCCACTCGGCCCAGGCGCCGCAGGACCATGGCGCGGTAGCCACGCACTTCGGCAGTGCGGTAGTGATCATCCTTGAAGTTGGTGACCGCGTACTTCAGCAGCCGGTCGCTGTCGCGCAGCGCATCCAGGAGGCGGTTGGACTGCATGTAGGCCCGAATCGAGCTGAGCGTTCCCCGGCCAAACCCATCTTCCAGCCGGGAATCCGCTCCGAGCGTTTGGCGCAGCGAATCGATGATGGCAACCGCTTGCGGTGCGCGTCCTGCCGCAGTCAGGGTGTCAACCAGGGTAATCCGGGCACGGATGCGCGAGGTGCTGGTCTCGGACAAGCCGGCTTCTGCCAGCGTCTTGTCGCTCCACTCGGCCACAACCGCCGCTTCCGGGTAGCGGCCCCGCTCAAACAGAACCCGGGCCAGCGTGAACAGCGCGCGTCCGACCAGCACCGAGTTGCGCCCGTCGCGCACTAGGGCGCCCTTGAGCACCTCTCGCAGCAGCAACTCGGATTCGTCCAGACGTTGCAGGTTGATCAGGGTGTGGGCCAGCAGGATGCGATGGGAGTCATTGGCCCTGTGCAAATGGTCCAGAGGTGGCGCATACAGGCCCAGGCTGGCGCGCACGGCGTTGTTGGCCATGCTCTGTTCCTGCTGGCGAATGGCAGCCAGGTAGGCGTTTTGCGCATCCGCAAATCGCCCCTCCTGCGAAAACAGGAAACCGCGAACGCCTTCGATCTGCTGCGAAAAGTGCGACAGAACCAGAGCAAGAGGAGGTCGCCCGGACAGGGTCTTGAAATAGGCGTCCAGCCGGACCAGCGTGTCCCGGGCACTCTGCATATCGCCAAAGTGGATGTAGTGGTTGGCAATGGCCACATAGACCCCCAGCAAGTAGCCGGGCGTGGCCTGTCGACTGCCTTCAAGCTCTCTGGCAAACGCCTGGAAGCTGTCCATGGAGGCGGCCGTTCCCTGGGTATGCAGAAGACTGTGTGCGTACTCGGACCGGATGCGGAAATACCCGCCGACCTGGTTCGGGTTTGCGTTGCGTGCAAGGCGAGCGTGTGCCAGTGCCTTTTCCAGAAAGTCGGTGGCGTTGTCCAGCTCTTGCAGCTCCTGGGCGGCGATGGCCTTCTGGTGCCATGCGATGGCCAACTGCGCGGGGTCGCCTGTGGTGGCAGCCGGGGCGTTCATCTCGGCGCGCAACCGGACGATGCGCTCGCGGTCCGGGGTATAGCTCTGCAGCAGGAGCACCAGATCGGCGACATTCGCGGGTGGCTGGGACACGGCTGCCAAGGGGCTGGCTGAAGATGGGGCATCACGCATTTGTGCAAAGGTCGGCCCTTGCGACAAAAGACATGCAATGCCAACAAACGCCGTCGCCACAACTCGAAAGGTCATTTGGATGGGACTCCCTTTGGGGTTCGCTGCCATGCCGTCCCCACGTTGGACAGTGGGGCCAGTGTAGTGGCACGCATTGGGTACACTGAACCGGATGCAGGCCATCAATACGGGAGGCGGTACGCAATGAATTTTCATGATGCAAGTGGCAGCATGCTCCATCGGGCCGTGATGTTTGTCCTGGCCTGTCTGGCTGCCGGTGTCGGCTTTGCCAGTCTCGCCCATGCTGCCGACGGTCCCCGCACCGGTTTTGCCACCGTATGGCGCCTCCATGGCACGGTGACCGCATCCGGACTGGAGTCGGCCGCCGCGCGGAAATTGCAGCTGGGTGATGCGGTGCATGTGGGTGAGCGCATCCGGGCCGAGGCGAATGGCGAAGCCGTCTTCCAGACCCACGACGAAGGCTATATCGCGGTGCGACCTGCGGGCGTTTTCACAGTCGAGGAATTCGCCGCCGAGCGCCAGCGCACCGATCGCATCCTCATCCGCCAGTTCCATGGTGGCCTGCGGGTGTTGACGGGGTGGATAGGCAAGCTCAATCCCGGGCAGTCCCGCGTGTTCACACCGACGGCCACCATCGGCATCCGGGGAACGGACCATGAGCCCTATGTCATCACGGAAGATCTGGCGCTGGCACTGTCGCAGGCACCGGGGACGTATGACAAGGTCAACGCCGGGGGAACCGTGCTGGAGGTCAAAGAGGGCAGCGTGGCCATTGATCCCGGAAAGGTGGGCTTTGCACGGCTGCCCAGTGCCACGAAGAACCGGGCGTTGATGACCCTCTTGTTGCCCGTCATCCTCGACAAGGTTCCCGACTTCTATGTTCCCGGCCAGTTCGATGGTGAGCTGGACCGGCTATCCGCATCTGCGCACGCCAACACGGTTGCGCCGAATGCCGGCGGTGTTCAGGTCGCCCAGTCGGATGCTTCCAAGGCGCAACCCCAGGGAGTCGTAGTGCCCGCAGCGTCAACATGCGACGCACAGCAGGTTGCCAGGGACTGGCTGCAGGCCCTGGACGGCGCACTGGAGCGCCGGGATGCCGCAGGCGTTCAGGCGTTGCTGGCTAGCGACGTGCGCATTCGCAGCCGGCTACGCAATGCCGACGGCAGCACCAGGCTGGTTAGTGTCAGCCGGGAGGAATTTGCGGCCAGTACCCGCAGCGTGATGGGCAATCTGGCCGACTACCGCCAGACGCGCCTGAGCACGTCCGGTCAGCTGGTGAAGCCGGGCAACTGCAGTGCGATTGCCGTCACTTCCCGCGTCGTCGAACAGGGACGGCAAAACGGCAAACCTTACCGTTTTGAGATGCTGGAGGAGTTCCAGCTGGAGTGGCGCCAAGGCCAGTGGCTGGCAACCCAGGCGCAAACCAGCCAGCAGTAGTGCCGCTGTGTCAGGAGTCTGAGCCCTTGGGCTGGCGCCAGACCAGCACCACCAGCGCAGCGGCGAAAGCCTGCACCATGGCAATGGTGAAGGCTGAGCCGCCCCAGCCCCAGCGCTCAAAGGCCAGGCCGGCCGCCCAGGTGCCGGCGGCACCGCCGCAGTAGTAGCTCATGTAGTAGATGCCGGTTGCCAGCGAGCGGCCTTCACTGACGTTTTTGGCTATCGAGCTGATGGTGGCCGACTGGCACAGGAACACGCCGGTGGAGCACACCGCCAGCCCGGCGACCACCAGCCACAGGGAGGGCAGCAGTGTCATCAGCAGGCCGCAGGCGGAAATGGTCAGGGCGCCCAGCATGGATTTCATGAAGCCCAGGCGGTCGATATGCCGGCCGGCCAGTGGCGTCACAAACACCCCCACCAGGTAGACAGTGAACACATTGGCCAGTCCGGCCGCCGTGAGGCTGAATGGCGGCGCCGCCAGATGCAGGTTCACATAGGTGAAGGTTCCCACCAGCGAGAACAGCACGCAGAAGCCCACCGCGCAGGCGGCCATCAGCCGGCGGTTGTGCAGGTGGCTCCAAAGTGTGGCCATGGCGCCGCCGAAATTGCGGTTGGGCACGAAGTGGCGTGATGCCGGCAGCGACCACCACACCAGCAGGGCGCCCAGCAGGTTCAGAATGGCCAGCGTCACGAACGCGCCGCGCCAGCCCAGCAGATGCCCGGCGTGGCCGGTGATGAAGCGCCCACAAAAACCGCCCATGACCGTGCCGCCGACGTATGTCGCCGTCATGCGCGCAACGCTGCCGTTGCGGATTTCCTCGGACAGGTAGGCGATCAGCACCACCACAATGCCCGGCACCGCCAGACCCTGCAGAAAGCGCAGCGCAATGAGCGTGTT
>JAVBYK010000393.1 GCA_030824095.1 bacterium | reverse complement strand
TTCAACATCGCCAAGAAGGTGCCGGGCAAGGAAGAGTTTTACGAGACGCTGCGCTACTTTGACCGCCAGTTGAAGTTGAAAGGTGTGAAGCTGTCGCTGAACACCCGCGTCAGTGCCGATGCGCTCAAGGCCGCAGGCTTTGACGAGATCGTGCTGGCTACCGGTGTCACGCCACGCACACCGGACATCGAAGGCGTGCACCACCCCAAGGTGATGGGCTATCTGGACGTGCTGCGCGATGGCAAGCCGGTGGGCAAGAACGTGGCCGTCATCGGCGCTGGCGGCATTGGTTTTGACGTGTCAGAGTTCTTGACGCACAGCGGCACCAGCCCCAGTGTGGATGCGCCCAAGTTCTATGCGGAGTGGGGCATTGACCCGTCGTACGCCAACGTTGGCGGCCTGCGGGCGCCGCATGTGGAGGCCTCGCCGCGCAAGGTGCACCTGCTGCAGCGCAAGGAGAGCAAGGTCGGCGACCAGTTGGGCAAGACCACGGGCTGGATTCACCGCACCGGGCTCAAGGCCAAGCGCGTGAGCATGACGCCGGGCGTGCAGTACCAAAGAATAGACGACGCTGGATTGCACATCCGTGTCGGCGATCAGGAAAGTGTGCTGCCGGTGGACAACGTGGTGTTGTGCGCAGGACAGGAGCCGCAGCGTGAGCTGCTGGCTGCCCTGCAGGCGGCCGATTGCTCGGTACATCTGATTGGTGGCGCCGATGTGGCCGCCGAGCTGGACGCCAAGCGCGCCATCAACCAGGGCACGCGCCTGGCGGCCAGTATCTGATTCACCGCATCAGCCATTCACCTACAACAGGAGCCTTCCATGCAACAAGCCCCCAGCCACCTCAAGCCCGCCGTCGCGGCCTCCCTCGCCACCTGGCACGACATGGTCGCCAAGCGTGACCTGTCCGCGTTGGCCAGCATCGTTCACCCCGACGCCGTGTTCCGCTCACCCATGGCCATCCACCCCTACCAGCCGGCCGCGGCGCTGATCCTGGCGCTGTCCACGGTGATCAACGTGTTTGAAGACTTCACCTACCACCGCCAACTGGCGTCCGATGACGGCCTGAACGTGGTGCTGGAGTTCAGCGCCCGCGTGGGCGACAAGCAACTCAAGGGCATCGACCTGGTGCGCTTTGACGAGGCCGGCAAGATTGTGGAATTTGAGGTCATGGTGCGCCCCTTGAGCGGCATGCAGGCGCTGGGTGCCGAGATGGGGGCGCGGCTGGCAGAGAAGATGCCGGCGTTCAAAGTGAAGGCTTGACAGCGTTGCTCGGACATCGGCCATGATCGGATGACTTTGCGCTATGCTGGAGCAAACAACAGGGAATGGTGATGCCGCGTTTGCTGTCGATCCTGGGCATCCTTTGGATGCTGAGTGGCGCTGCTTTTGCCCAGGGTGACCCACATGTCTATCGTGTAGGCGTCACGGCCTTTCGGGACAAGTCAGCCACCATCAAGGAGTGGCAGCCCACGATGGATTTCATTGCGACCCAGATCGCGGGCTCGCGTTTTGAAGTCGTTCCCCTGAACTTGCCGGAGTTCGAAACAGAGCTTGGAAACAAGCGGCTGGATTTCCTGATCACCAATCCGCTGCACTACATCATTTTCGAATCGAAGTACGGCGCCTCGCGGGTGGCAACGCTGGTCAAGAGTGAGAACGGAAAGATCGTCAACCAGTTTGGTGGAGTGGTTTTTGCGCGCTCGGATCGACCTGACGTCGTTGAGTTGCCCCAGCTGCGGGGCAAACGCGTGGCGGCCACGGACAAGACCTCCTTTGCCGCCTACCTGGTTCAATCCGACCTGCTCAAAGAGCACGGGATGGACCCGGAAAAGGACCTCAGCATTTCCTTTCTCGGCTTCCCGCAGGACCTGAGTGTCCTGGCGGTGCTGGAGGGCCGGGCAGATGCGGGATTTGTGCGCTCCGGGCTTCTGGAGTCGATGGCGCGTGAGGGCAAGATCCGGCTGGAGGATTTCAAGGTTTTGCACGTCCAGCACACCGATGATTTCCCGTTTATGGTCTCCTCGAACCTGTTCCCGGAGTGGCCGTTCGCCGCGGTGCCGCATGTTTCCATGGACGTGAGGAATCGGGTCGTGGCGGCTTTGCTGCTTATGCCGCCCGAGGCGCCGGCCGCAAAGGCTGGCCGTTACTACCGCTGGTCAACCCCGGTCGAATACCTCACCGTGCATCGCTTCATGCAGCGCATGCGGATTTATCCGTTCGATCAGGAGCAGGAATTCAACCTGTCTGAAACGATCCAGCACTATGCGCTGCAGCTGGCCATCTTGGCGTTCGCCGTAGCGGGGGTCGTATCGATCCAATACGCACGGGCCCGCAATCTCAATGCGCAATTGTGGCAGTCGCGACAGGAGCTTCGCAACCTGGCCCACCACGATGCGCTGACCGGTTTGCCCAATCGCAATCTGATGGACGACCGTCTGGACCGCCTGATCCTGCAGGCGCAACGCTCGGATGCCCGTGTCGCGGTCTGCATGCTGGATCTCGACCGATTCAAGCCCATCAACGACCGGTTGGGGCATGCCGTGGGGGACCAGGTTCTGATGACCGTTGCGCAACGCATTGCGCAGGCCGTGCGCGCAGCCGATACGGTGGCACGATTTGGTGGCGACGAGTTTGTCATTCTCATCAACGAGATCGAGGTGGACCATGCCCTGCCAGACCTGCTCAACCGTGTCATTGCGGCGGTTGGTGCACCCCTTGCCTGCGCCGAGTCTGAGCAGGTGCAGGCCAGCATCGGTGTCAGCATCCTGGGGGTGGATGCCGACGACGCCAAAACCCTGATGCGGCATGCGGACGAAGCCATGTACCACGCCAAGGCGGCGGGTGGAAACCGGTATCTGGTCTATCACGCCAGTGCCACAGCCTGACCGGTAGGGGCATCGTCCGCGCCAGTTGCCCTGCAGGCCCTTGCGGGTCTATAGTGCAGTTGCCAATGCCAGCAGCCAGTCAAGGAGTCGCACCATGGCCATTCAACACGCTATCTCGGGGCAGCCCGTCGGGGTCATGCCCATTGCCAATGCCTCCCGGCTGCGACAGTCCGAGGCGATATTCAAGACCAACGAGCTGGAAGTCATGCGCTTGGTGCTGCCCAAGGGCAAGAGCATGCCGGCGCACAAGGTAGCAGGCGACATCACCGTGCAATGCCTGGAAGGCTCCATTGAATTCACCAGTGACGGGGCAACCCAGGTGCTGGTTGCCGGTGAGATGCTGTACCTGGCCGGTGGCGTTCCGCACAGCCTGACCGGCATTGAAGATGCCTTGGCGCTGGTGCACATCGTGCTGCGCAAATAGCTGATCAGCTATAGTTTTGATAGCTGCCTACGCAGGTTTTGCGAGGGCTAGAGGTTGATTTGACTCTGATGCGCCGGCTGGAGCGGGCGGTTCCACCGGGGCCAACGGCGCGCCCCAGGCGTTGTGCAGCACGGACAGCAGCTCGGCGCGGTCGCTTTCCACCGGGTTGTAGATGATGGAGCCGTCATTGATGGCCAGGTCTGCAATGGCTTCCAGCTGCTCCAGGCTGACCTTGCCGGTCTCCTGCAGCGTGCGCGGCAGTTGGCAGCGCTGGTGTAGGTTGTCGCGCAACAGACGCACCAGCTGGATGGTGCGGGCCGCGCGCAGCGGCTGCGGCGTGGCGGCGTAGACCTCGGCTCCGCCCAGTGGCAGCAGCAGCTCGCCAATGCGCTCGCCCGCCACCACGCTGTTGTACTCCAGCACATACGGCAACAGCACGCTCATGCACACCCCATGCGGCAGGTGGCAGACGGCGCCCAGCGAATGGCCCAGCGCATGCACCATGCCGACCATGGAGTTGGAAAACGCAACGCCTGCCATGGTGGAAGCCTGGGCCAGCTCCAGGCGGCCCTGGGCGTCCTGCGGCTGGTCCAGTACGGCCACCAGGTGGCGGCTGATCTTCTGGATGGCGGCCGTGGCGTAGGCGTCGCTCATCGGGTTGGCCGTCAAACCGGTATAGGCCTCCATGGCGTGGGTCAGCGCGTCCATGGCTGTGGCTGCGGTGATGGCTGGCGGCAGCGTCAGCGTCATGCGCGGGTCCAGCACGGCGGCGTTGGGCAGCAGGAAGTAAGAGGTGAACGGAATCTTGACACCGGCGTGTGTGTCGGAAATGACCGCCACCATGGTGACCTCGCTGCCGGTGCCGGAGGTGGTCGGCACCACGAACAGGGGTTTGAGTGGGCGTTTCAGGGTGTGGGCGCCGGCGTATTGCAGCAGGTCGTCCCCGCCTTCGGAGACCAGGATGTTGACCGCCTTGCAGGTATCGATGACCGAGCCACCGCCCAGCGCAATGATGGCGTCGCACTGGTGGGTGCGGTAGCTGGCGGCGGCGGCACGCACGGTGGCCAGGCTGCTGTCGGGTGGCACATCGTCAAACACCACAGCTGCAGGTGCGTGCGATGCGGCCAGCACGGCCTCTACCAATGCCAGCAGGCCGGCGCCGCGCACACCCGTGTCGGTGATGAGCATGGGGCGGCTGCAGGATAGTGCGGCCAGCTCAAACGGAATGTGCTCCAGCGCCTGGTGGCCGGCAATGGTCTTGACCGGGCAGAAGAACTCGAAATATGGCTTTGTCATGGGTTACTTGAACAGTAGCAGGTTGCTGGCAAATCGTGCGTAGATGCGCAGGGCCTTGCCGGCTTTTTCGAGCCAGGGCAATTGGGGGTAGCGCTTGACGGCACGCCTGGCAATCCAGCGCGGCAGGATCAGCGCCTCCATGGTGTTGAGGCAGCGCACCAGCACAATGGCGTGCGACACATCGCCATCGGCCACCATGCGGTCATTGGCGAAGGCGCGGGCCGTCCCCTCCTGGAACGACAGCACCAGAAAGGCGTGGGCCACATGCTTGAAGCGGATGCTCAGGTCCGGCCGGGCCTTTGGACGCCGGGTGCATTGCAGCGTGCCGTCACCCACACACTCCACCACAAAACCGGGTCCACCGGGCATCACCACCATCTGGATCTGGTAGCCCGCCGGCAGGTGAGCCAGCTCTGCGCGCACTCCGGCATCGACCCGGCTGGTGGCCACCAGCGCGCGGCCCACGGCCCACAGCATGACAGCGACATAGAGACGCTGAACAGCGAAGCGCAGGCGGTGGTGGTTCATGGCGCTGCAGTGCAGGGGGGGCGAGCGGCCGCTTCCAGCAGGGCGCTGATCTGGGCATCTTTCTCGCGCCAGAGCTGCTGCACCCACTGCGAGAAGGCCTCGCGGAACGCCGGGTCCTGGGCATAGTCGCCGGTCATCAGGTTCCGGGGAATGGGCAGGCTGCGCACCCGCACCACGATGCGGCGCACCTTGCCCAGCAGAAAGTCGGTGAAGGTGGGCGCGCCGTCCGGGTAGACGATGGTCACGTCCAGAATCGCCTGGAATTTGTCCCCCATGGCGTTGAGCGCCAGCGCCATGCCGCCGGCCTTCGGTTTCAGTAAATGGCGATACGGCGACTGCTGCTTGGCATGCTTGGC
>JAVBYK010000409.1 GCA_030824095.1 bacterium | reverse complement strand
GCTGAACCCGGTTGGCCGCTCGCGGTGGGGTGGGTGGGGCGGGTTGTGACCGGGTCTGCGGGGCGCTTGCCAAAAAATGGGGGTTGCAAAGACATCTGGGCTCCTTCAGTGAATGAAGAGCCGATACTAGCCCTGCATCCCCGTGTAAACCCTCGTTCAATTGCAACATCCGGGGTCCAAATGCCACCAAATGTTGCAAGTGCACATGGATGTGGCGCTCAGGCCAGCCAGCGTGCGTCTGAGCGCCAGCCCTCCACCCAGCCTGGCACCTGCGCGGCGGACATGGGTCGGGCAATGCCGTAGCCCTGCGCCTGTTCGCAGCCAATGGACAGCAGCAACTGCGCGTGCGCCTGGGTTTCCACACCCTCGGCCAGCACTTCACGGTCAAAGGCCTTGGCCAGCCCGATGACACCATTGACGATAGCCAGGTCATTCGGGTCGTCCAGCATGTCGCGGACAAAACTCTGGTCAATCTTGAGTGTCTGGGCCGGCAGGTGTTTCAGATAGGTCAGCGAGGAGTAGCCGGTGCCAAAGTCGTCCAGCGCAAAGCTCACGCCCATGTTGCAGCAGGTGTTCATGACGGTGCCCACATGGCCCAGGTCCTGCAGCGCGCTGGTTTCCAGAACCTCCAGCTGCAGGTCCTGTGCCGGCACATCGGGGAAGGCCGTCAACAAGGCTTTGAGGCGGTTGGCGAACCCCTCGCTCTGCAACTGCCGTGCGCCAATGTTGACGCTGACGGCCAGGTCTAGTCCACCGGTCTTCCAGGCGCGCATCTGCGCCAGCGCCGTATGGATGACCCATTCGCCGACTTCGATGCTGATGGCATCGTCCTCCACCACGGACAGAAACGCTGCCGGTGCCAGCAGACCGCGCTCGGGATGCTGCCAGCGGATCAGTGCCTCCACGCCCATCACGGCGCCGCTGCGCATATTGATCTTGGGCTGGTAGTACAGCAGGAATTCGTTGTGTTCCAGCCCGCGGCGCACGTGGTCCAGGCTCTCGTTGCGTGTCTTGACGGCCGTATCGTGTGCCACATCGAAGAGGTGGTAGCGGTTTTTGCCCGACTGCTTGGCCAGGTACATGGCCTGGTCGGCATGGCGCAGCAGCAGGTCCGCGTCCACATCGTCCTGCGGGTACAGGGTGACGCCGGCGCTGGCAGACACCTGCAGCTCAATTGGCCCGTTCGGTGTGGTGACCGGGACACGGCTGGACGCGGCCTGCAACAGGCGCACTAGCAGCGGCTCGCAGTCCCGGGCCTGTGCCAGATCGGTCAGAACCGCCACGAATTCATCGCCCCCGATACGGGCCAGGGTGTCACCCTCGCGCAGTGCGTCGCGCATGCGCTGGGACAGGACGGCCAGCAGGTCGTCGCCCACATTGTGGCCATGGTGGTCGTTGACCGCCTTGAATCCGTCCAGGTCGAGGTAGGCCACTGCCAGCGTGTTTTTGTGCCGCTGGCTGTGCAGCATGGCCTGCTTCAGGCGGTCGGCCAGCAGCAGGCGGTTGGGCAGGTTGGTGAGCACGTCGTAGTGGGCGATGTGCTCCAGCTGGCGCTGGTGCTCCTTCATCGGGGTGATGTCGGAGAACAGGGACACGTAATGCAAGGGCTTGCCGGCAGCATCAGACACCGCGCTGATCGTCAGGGTTTGCGCGTACAGCTCTCCGTTCTTGCGCCGGTTCCAGACCTCGCCGCTCCAGCTTCCGGTCTGGGCCAGCGTGGTCCACAAGGCGGCATAGAACTCACTGGGCTGGCGACCGGATTTGAGGATGCGCGGGTTCTGTCCCAAAGCCTCCTCCCGGCTGTAGCCGGTGATCTGGGAGAAGGTGTCATTGATCTCGACGATGGTGCCATTCGCGTCGGTGATCATGATGCCCTCGCGGGCGTGGGTGAATACGCTGGCGGCCAACTGCAGCTTGTTATGGGCCAGCTTGCTGTCGGTGATGTCGTGGGTCACCGCCAGATGTTCCCATGGCGCACCCGGATGGGGTGCAAACGGGGTGGCCCAGCTTTGCAGCCAGCGGCGCCCGCCCTGCAAGCCGATGATTTCAAATTCCAGCGAACAGGTTTCTCCCCGGCACACCCGCGCGTTGAAATCCGCAAAGCGGTCCCGGTGCTCCGGTGCGATCAGGTCCAGCACGCTGTGGCCCACCACAGCACCGGCCGAATGGGCTTGCACCATGACCAGTCCGGCCGGGTTCATGGCCAGCAGGGTGCCGTCGCTCGCCACCAGTTTCACGCAGGCCGGTGTGGTCTGCACAATGGCGCGGGCGTAGTTTTCACTTTGTTGCAGTGCCAGCTCGGTATTCTTGCGCGCAGTGATGTCGTGCGAGATGACAATAAAACGGGGCTCCTGGTCCGCGCCGACAGGCTTGCTTGCAACCGATAGCTCGAACCAGTGCGCACCGTCGGCCAGTGGCAGTTCCAGCTGTTTGCCGTTGGACAGCTCGTTGGCGTGCGCCTCCTGCAGCGCGTCCAGCACGGTTTGGGCCGCGGCAGCGGGCATGACCTCGGAGACGGTCTTGCCCAGCAGCGCGGACGCGGGCGCAGCCAGCAGATTGGCGCGCGGCGCATGGCAGGCAATGTAGTGGCCCTGCAGGTCCATCTCAAACAACAGGTCGGGAATGGCATCCAGCGTGGCTGCCAGCTGGAGTTTGGAAGCACGGATTTCGGCCGTGCGGGCCACCACCTGTTGCTCCAACAGCGCCTTGTTGGCCAGGTTGCGCATCTGCAACTTGGCCAGGTAGGCCAGCAACAGTGACAGGACCAATCCAGCGCCCGCCTTCAGGATCAGCCCTACGGGATCACCCCAGCCGGCACGGGGGGCCACGCTCAGCGTCCAGGTGCCGTTGGGCACGTTAAAGCTCTTCTCCACCGGCTGCTTGAGCGGACCGGGACCGGATTCCACAATGGTCTGGACTTTGCCGTCTTCCGGATTGATGCGCCACAGCCGGTAGTCCAGGCCGCGCTGCGCCAGGCCGGGCAACTGCGCGGACTCCACCGCTTGCGGAAAGCGCAGAACGACGTTGGTGAAACCCCAAAAGACGGGGACGTTTTGTGAGTCCTCCAGAAAGATGGGCAGGCGGGCCACCAGCCCCAGTCCGCCCTGGCGCAGTTCCAGTGGCCCAGCCAGCGTGAGCTTGCCGGTGTTGCGTGCCAGCTGGGTCTCGCTGCGCATGACCGGGTCCTGCAGCAGATCCAGGCCAATGGCCTTCTCATTGCCGGCCCTGGGAATGGCATGGCTGATGACGCCGTCGGGAGCCAGGATCAGGACGGATACCCCGGGGTAGTAGGGCAGCATCTTGGTGGCCACTTCGTCGAAGTCCTTGACCGTGCCATGGCTCTGCTGCACGAGTGCCGCCAGACCATAGACGGCGGACAGCGCGCGGTCCAGCGCCTGTTCCACATCCACGGCCCGGTCATTGGTGATCTCGCGCAGGGCGGTGCGGGCATCATCAATGCGTTCCTGCTCCATCCTCTGGATGACGACCGCACTGACCAGCACGGACACAACGAATACCGAGATGACCGCCCAAAGGGCGCGCGTGGGATGGAGGTAAAGGGCTTTGAATACTGGCATGGGTAAGCTGTTGGAGTCAGATTATCCATGCACATCCTGTTACACCATGCGCTGGATCAAGGTCTTTCCTGCTTCCACGACAAACTGCGCCAGGGTTTCGATCCGGGTGTCTTTTTGCGTCACATCGTCCACGACGCGCAGTGTGGTGGTGAGGGTTTTGGGGGTGACTTCCAGCACGCCATAGCCCTTGCGCTCGCCGTCGGCAAATATGAAGTGCGGGTTCTCCGTCAGGCGCTCGGCCATCTTGGCGTTGCCGCCGCCACGCGAGGCAATGCTGGTGCCGCAGAATTCCACGCCCACGGTGGCGCTGTCGCTCTGGGTGTAGTCGGCCTTGATGTGGCCCACCCAGTTCTCGTGCACGTCCCCTCCCAGCACGACCGGATTGGCCACCTGGGTGCGCTGCAGGGTTGCGGTCAGGCGCTGGCGCGCCGCCGGGTAGCCGTCCCAGCCGTCATTCCACAGCCTTTGCCCGGCCTCGGGTTTGAAGTCCCGTGCGCCGAACAGGGTTTGCTGGCCGATGATGTTCCAGCCCTTGCTGCCCTGGCGCAGGGCCTGTTCCAGCCACTGTTCCTGGGCGTTACCGAGCATGCTGCGCTGCGGGTTGTTCCAGATCGCACACAGCGCTGGGTCGATGCGGGCCGAGCCTGGCTTGCCACCGGGTGGGCAGGCCTGCGGGTCACGGTATTGCCGGTCATCCAGCAGGTAGAGTGTGGCCAGCATGCCAAACGGCACCTGGTGGTAGATGCGCATCTCGGCGCCCCGGGCCAACCCGGCCAGGCCTTGCGTCAGCACGCTGGCACGCAGTGGCATGTGCTCGTAATAGGCCTGGTAGGCGGCAGCGCGGCGTTCCAGGAAGTTGGCCACCGGTGGGCCGCTGTCGCCAGGGTGGACACCGGCGTAGTCGTTCTGCACCTCATGGTCGTCCCAGGTCACCAGCCAGGGGCAGGCGGCGTGCATCGCCTGCAGGTTGGCGTCGCCCTTGTGCAGCGCGTAGCGGGCACGGTAGTCGTCCAGCGTCAGCACCCACCCGCCGCCGGGCAGGCGCACGGCGTTGGCGGCGGCGGGGTATTCGTAGATGTAGTCGCCCAGGAATAGGACTGCATCCAGGTTTTCGTCCCGCATGTGGCGGTAGGCGCCGTAGTAGCCGTGTTCCCAGCGTTGGCAGGACGCAAAGGCCATTCGCAGCCGAGTGGCCGGTGCATCGGGCGCGGGGAAGGTCCGGGTGCGCCCCACTGCGCTGACGGCTTCGCCTGCGCGAAAGCGGTAGAAGTACCAGCGGTCGCTGTCCAGGCCGCTCAGTTCCACGTGTACGGCGTGCGCCAGTTCGGGTGGGGCCAGTGTCTGGCCGCTTTGCACCATCTGGCTGAATTGGTCGTCATGCGCCACTTCCCAGCGCACGGGCAGGGGTTGCGTGCCGAGCTGCGAGCCGCCAAAGAAACCGGTTTGCACCAGCCGCGTCCACAGCACCACCGAGTCGTGGGTGGGCGAGCCGCTGGCCACGCCGAGCTGGAACGGGTCGCTGGCAAAGCGTGTCTGGCTCCAGGCACGGGGCGCCAGTGCCAAGGAGGTGGCGCAGGCCGAAGCCAGTTGCAACAACTTCCGGCGGGTCGTGGGCGGGGGTGCGCTGTGGGGGTGCGAAGGCATCCAGAATCTCCAGGCGGGTTGTGGCGATGGTAGCGGTGGCGGCGGGTCTGCAAACGCGTACCCCGTTGTTCTGGCGATTGCGCGCCGGTTTGCCCAGCGCAGCGCGCCCACGCGCGGCGCCTACCTGGAGCGACTGGACAGGCATCAGACAACTCGCCTACGCCACACGGTTATTGACGAAATAGGGCACTAGCCCTCGTGGATTATGTGCTGTATGCTACTGAAAACATAGCGAATTTCATGCAAAACCCTGCCTCAACTTACCTCGATTTGGACACCTGGCCGCGTCGCGCCGC
>JAVBYK010000416.1 GCA_030824095.1 bacterium | reverse complement strand
CTGCCCACCGTGGTGCTGGGCGGGGCCGGGCTGGTGATGTTCGGCATGGTGGCGGCGACCGGCATCCGCATCCTGGCGGGGGTCGATTTCAAAGGCAACCGGTTCAATGCACTGGTGGTTGCCATATCGCTGGGACTGGGTATGGTGCCGCTGGTGGCGCCCAACTTCAAACAATGGATGCCCCATGGCATTCACCCGCTGATCGAGTCCGGCATCCTGCTGGCATCCATCAGCGCGGTGCTGTTGAACCTGTTCCTCAACGGCTCGCGCGAGGATGCGGCCGCCACCATTGCCGCGGCCAAACAGGCCGAAGCCCACTAGAGCCAAGTCCCACCATGCCCTGGCACGCCCGGCTCGCGCTGGACTACACCGTCGAGGCGGGCCGCACAGTCGCCCGCCACACCCACAGTGGGCCGCTGCGCATTTTGCAAAGCCTGTACCCGGAAGGCGACACCATTTGCCATAACGTGCTGGTTCACCCCCCGGGCGGCCTGGTCGGCGGCGACACGCTGGAGCTGGCCGTGCAGGTTCAGTCCGGCGCACACGGTCTGATCACCACGCCCGGCGCCACGCGGTTTTACCGGTCCGACGGTACGCAGGCGCTGCAGGACACACGCCTGGTGCTGGAGCACGATGCCCGCCTGGAATGGCTGCCGCTGGAGGCCATCTGCTACAGCGGTTGTCTGGCCGAGAACCGCATCACCATGGAGCTGGCTTCCGGTGCCGAACTCCTGGGTTGGGACGTCAACGCCCTGGGCCTGCCGCTGGCCAAGCAACCCTTCGTGCGCGGCGCGCTGCGCCAGCACATCGAGCTGCCCGGCGTCTGGCTAGAACGCGGCACGGTAGACGCCAGCGACACGCGCCTGCTCAACAGCCCGGTTGGACTGGCCGGCCAGCGCTGCATGGCGTCGCTGTTTTTTGTGACCGGCACACCGCTGTCCCGCGAGCGCCGGCAGCAGGCGCTGGACAGCGCCCGCGCGGTGCTGGCGGCACACCCACTGGCTGCCACCGCCGGCGCCACCAGTCCACACGCGCAGGTGGTGGTGGTGCGGGTCCTGGCCCCTGTGGTGGAGCCGGCCATGGACCTGCTGCGGGCTTTACGCCACACCTGGCGGCAACAGTTATGGACCAAATCGCCGTCCAACCCTCGTATTTGGTCCATGTAGTGCTATCATTTTGATAACAAATTTATCCAACCCCCGGGGGTTCGGATGAACACAACAACGACTTGGAGCACCCCGTGCCAGCGTAATGGCAACACGTGACGACGACTTCTCGGCCTGTTCCGCCCTGGTGGTGGACGGCAATCCAACGTCCCGCTCCATCCTGGTGGGGCAGTTGCGGGACTTCGGCGTGGGAAATGTCATGCAGGCGGCCCGCGCCGTCGATGCCCGCCGGCAGCTGGAGTTCCGCAGCTTCGACTTTGTGCTGTGCGAGCTGCACTTCGCCGACGAGGCCAGTTCCGGCCAGGACCTGCTGGACGACCTGCGGCGCAACCAGTTGCTGCCCTTTTCCACCATCTTCATCATGATCACCGGCGAGGCCACCTACGCCCGGGTGGCCGAGGCGGCCGAGTCCGCGCTGGACGGCTACCTGCTCAAGCCGCACAAGGCCGTGCACCTGGGCGAGCGGCTGCGCCAGGCCCGCATCCGCAAGGTGTCGCTGCAGGGCATCTTCAGCGCCATTGAGGCCGAGGATTTTGAGGGTGCCGCCCGGCTCTGCATGGAGCGATTCGAGTCCAAGGGCCTGTTCTGGCTCTATGCGGCGCGCGTGGGCGCCGAACTGCTGCTGCGCGTGGGCCGCCCCGCAGAGGCGCAACAGCTCTACCAGGCCGTGGTTGCGGCCAAGACCCTGCCCTGGGCCAAGCTCGGCGTGGCACGCGCACAGCTGGATGCCGGCCAGCTGAC
This sequence comes from bacterium, assembly GCA_030824095.1. Classification (GTDB taxonomy): domain Bacteria; phylum Pseudomonadota; class Gammaproteobacteria; order Burkholderiales; family Burkholderiaceae_C; genus Allorhodoferax. The sequence continues at coordinate 3,624 of JAVBYK010000416.1, read as the reverse complement.
CCAGGCCACCAGCACGCTGGAAAACCTGATCAGCTCCGACCCCAATTACAGCGACGCCTATGACGTGATGGGCCGTGCCCAGTTCGAGCTGGGGCGCTTCGACAAGGCGCTGGAGACCTACAAGATGGCCGCCACGCTGACACCGGCCTCGGTGAGCCGCCTGCAGAACCTGGCCATGATGAGCTACTACGCCGGCGACCATGTCGAGGCCGAGAAACTGCTGGATCGCACCACCCGCCTGGGACTGGAGTCCAAGATGTTTGACTGCCAGAGCCTGGTGCTGCTGGCCTTCACCCGGCTGGAAAACGGGGACCGCAAGGGCTTGCAGCGCTGCCATGACGACTTCACGCGGCTGCTGGAACGCAATCCCGACATGCCGCGCGTGCGCCGCCTGGCCGACATTGTGGTGGCGCTCAACCTGATCCAGCAGCACCAGTTCGCGCAGTCGGTCGAAGCCGTGCGCAACCTGGCCAAGACCGTGACCAGCAGCGAGTTTGATTTTGAGTCCGCCAGCAATGTGCTGGCACTGATGTCACAACTGGCGCACAAGGCGATCCAGCTCAACGAGTTGGAGTCCGTGGTGGACGTCATCGGCATGCGCTTCTGCAGCAACCGCTCCATGACCGAGCTGCTGGCCGCCAGCGCGGTGGCCCACCCGCCCTACGCCGAGCGCATGCGCGCATGCCAGGCCACGGTGCTGGAGATGGCCGAGACCGCCATGGCCCTAAGCCTGTCGGGCAACCCCACGGCCGCCGTCAAGAACCTGATTCTGCATGGCAAGGAAACGCTCAATGCGCGCCTGATCGACAACGCCCATCAGGTGCTGCTCAAGCATGGAAGCAAGGTGATCGATGCCGCCGCGCTCAGCACCGACCTGCAGGACCTGCGCGCCAAGTATGGCCTGCACAACGCGAAGGCATCGCTGGGGGAACAGAAGCGCCAGGCCGGCGGTCTGGCGCTGCGCACCGGCACGACGCGCCCGGTCGACAAGGCTGCCAAGGCAGCGGCACCTCTCGCCTAGGTCGCAGTGTGTTCAGTTTGGCGCGTGCATCACCACCACGCGATTGCGTCCGGCGTCCTTGGCAAGGTACAGCGCACGGTCCGCACATGCAAGCAAGTCGGCGTCAGCATTCCGACCACGGGGCAACACCGTGCATGCCCCCACGCTCACCGTGACGTAGGGCGCAACGCTGGAGTCCGCGTGGGGTTGTCGCAGGGCGTAGACAGCGTCGCATACCCGTTGCGCGGTAGCCTGCGTGCCGGCGGCATCCGTCTCGGGAAGAATGACACCCAACTCTTCGCCCCCATAACGGGCAACCAGATCACTGGAACGCAGCAGGGCCGATGCAACGGCTTCCACCACCGCCTGCAGGCAGCGGTCACCTTCCTGGTGCCCGTACCGGTCGTTGTAGGGTTTGAAGAAGTCCACATCGATCATCAGCAGCCCCAGAGGTCGCCCACTGCGGTGGGCCCGCGCGCACTCATCTCCCAATCGCTCGTCAAAGTACTGGCGGTTGGCAATCTTCAACAAGCCATCGGTGCGGGAGAAGATTTCCAGTTGCAGGTTGGCATGCTTCAGTGCGGTGTTGGCCCGCTCAAACTCCAGCGTACGCTGCTGCACCCGATCTTCAAGGTGGGCATTGGCCCGTGCCAGTTCCGCGTTTTGCTCTGAGAGCATCCGGTACAACTTGGACACCATTCTGAGCAGCGCCTGCGCGCTGCTGTCCCGCGCCACGGCGTCTTCATGTTCAAACGCCTGCTGGGGCGACTGCCCTTGGCGTATGCGCAGGATCTGGCGCGACATTTCCTGGTCAATCCCCAGAATGTGCAGACCCAGCCAGGACGTCAAAAATCCGATGAAGAGCTCCGACGGATGGCTCATGCTGCCGCGCGCATTCCACAAGCTGGCCACCTGCAGGGAAAACTGCTGGTGCAACTGGCGATGCATGTCCTGGTGGCGCGGGTCCAGACCCACCTGTTGCATGAGCGCCTCTTCCTCCGAGAAGTGGTGACGTGCGTAGGCAACCAGCCGCTCCAGAATATCCTCAACCGCCACGTCGCTCGCACCCGCTTCATGGAGAAAGGAAGCCGAGAGCTGGTTGAGCAGGCTCACCAGCGACTGGTGCTGCTGATCGACATCGACCAAACCCGTAACAAAGTTGTGATCCAGGACAAACGCATCCATGGCGGAACCTGCAGTTGAAGGAAAGGCAGCATTCTGAATTTCCCATCTAGGAGGCAACTGATCTGCATCAAAGCTCGGCTATTCAGATACCGCAGACTCCCCACTCTCAGGACACGCTGTCAGCCAGAATTCAGCATGTTGCTGCGGTGCAACATGTTGAATGCTTGACTCGAATCAAATTGCCACCAGCCTGCGCACGCCGTTGGCCTCCATGTCCTTGCCCAGTCCCTTGGCCACCACGGCGCCACGCTCCATCACCACATAGTGGTCGGCCAGTTCCTGGGCAAAGTCGTAGTACTGCTCCACCAGCAGAATCGCCATGTCCCCCCGGTCGGCCAGCATGCGGATCACACGGCCGATGTCCTTGATGATGCTGGGCTGGATGCCTTCGGTGGGCTCATCCAGAATCAGCACGCGCGGCTGGGCGGCCAGGGCCCGCGCAATGGCCAGCTGCTGCTGCTGCCCACCCGACAGGTCGCCGCCGCGACGCCCCAGCATCTGCTGGAGCACCGGGAACAGTTCAAACAGCTCGGGCGGAATCGGCGTGCTGGCACTCTTGTAGGCCAGGCCCATCAGCAGGTTTTCTTCCACCGTCAACCGGCCAAAGATCTCGCGGCCCTGCGGCACGAAGCCCATGCCGGCTCGGGCCCGCTCGTACGGAGTCGCCTTGTGAATCGGCTTGCCGTCCAGTTCAATAGAGCCGGTCTTGATCGGCACCAGGCCCATCAGGGATTTGAGTAAGGTGGTCTTGCCCACGCCGTTGCGGCCCAGGATCACGGTGACCTTGCCCAGCTGGGCTTCGATGCTCACGTCCCGCAGGATGTGCGAGCCGCCGTAATACTGGTTGATGTTTTTTACTGAAAGCATGCTCATCGTCCCAGGTACACCTCAATCACGCGCTCATCGGTCTGCACCTGGTCCAGCGTGCCCTGCGCCAGCACCGAGCCATCGCACAGCACGGTCACGATCTCGCTGATGGTGCGGATGAAGCTCATGTCGTGCTCCACCACCATCAGCGAATGCTTGCCTTTGAGGGACAGGAACAACTCGGCCGTGCGCTCGGTTTCCTCGTCGGTCATGCCGGCCACCGGCTCGTCCAGCAACAATAGTTTGGGTTCCTGCATCAGCAGCATGCCGATCTCCAGCCACTGCTTCTGGCCGTGGCTCAAATTGCCGGCCAGGCGGCCCACGCTATCGGCCAGGTGGATGGTGTGCAACACCTCGGCCAGACGGTCGCCCTGACCCGAGTCCAGGCGGAAGAACATCGACGACTTGACGCCCTTGTTGGTATGCAGGGCCAGCTCCAGGTTCTCGAACACGGTGAGTTGCTCGAACACCGTGGGTTTCTGGAACTTGCGGCCAATGCCCAGTTGCGCAATCTCGGGCTCGGTGTAGCGCAGCAGGTCAATCGTGCTGCCGAAAAACACCGTGCCGGAGTC
>JAVBYK010000321.1 GCA_030824095.1 bacterium | reverse complement strand
ATGAGCTGCAAGACGCTGGGCGAAACCTTCGACATCCACGGCGGCGGTGCCGATCTGCAGTTCCCCCACCATGAAAACGAGATCGCCCAGAGCGAGGGCGCTAACGGCAAGCCCCTGGCCCGTTTCTGGGTGCACAACGGCTTTGTGCGGGTGGACAACGAGAAGATGTCGAAGTCCCTGGGCAACTTCTTCACCATCCGTGAAGTGCTGGCGCAGTACGACGCAGAGACGGTGCGCTTTTTCCTGATCCGCACCCACTACCGCAGTGCGTTGAACTACAGCGACGCGCACTTGAACGACGCACGCACCGCACTGAAACGCCTGTACACCGCGCTGGATCTGGTGCCGCCGCAGGTGCCGGCCAGCATCGACTGGAATGAGCCATTTGCCGCCCGATTCAAGGCCGCAATGGACGAGGATTTCGGCACGCCCGAGGCGATTGCCGTGCTGTTTGACCTGGCTACCGAAGTCAATCGAAACCAATCTGCCCAGGCGGCGGGTCTGCTGCGTGCCCTGGGCGCCTGCCTCGGCCTGCTGCAGGGTGATCCCAAGGTCTTCCTGCAGGCCGGAGCCACGCTGGATGAGGCCGCGATTCTGGAGCGCATTGCCCAGCGCGCGGCGGCCAAGGCGGCCAAGGACTTTACCCTGGCCGACGGCATCCGCAAGGATCTGCTGGCGCAGGGCATTGTGCTGAAGGACTCTCCCAGCGGTACCACCTGGGAAGTCGTCAAATGATGGTGGTTGCCAAGACGCCGGCGGTAACGCCCGTCACGCCGTATTTTTGGGAAGAGGCCTGCAAGCATTTGGTCAAGAAAGACCGGGTGATGAAGCGGCTGATTCCGCAGTTTGGCAACGCCTGCCTGGAAACACGGGGCGATGCCTTCGTTACGTTGGCGCGCAGCATCGTCGGGCAGCAGATTTCGGTCAAAGCAGCGCAGACCGTCTGGGACCGCTTTGCGCAGTTGCCCAAGCCCAAGCGCATGACGCCAGGCAATGTGCTCAAGCTCAAGGTGGATGACATGCGTGCCGCAGGCCTGTCCGCGCGCAAGGTCGAATACTTGGTGGACCTGGCGCTGCACTTTGACAATGGCGCCCTGCATGTCAAGTCCTGGGACGCCATGAGCGATGATGAAATCGTGGCTGAGTTGGTCGCCATCCGCGGTATTGGCCGCTGGACGGCCGAGATGTTCCTGATCTTCCACCTGATGCGTCCCAACGTCCTGCCGCTGGACGATGTGGGCCTGATCAGCGGCATCAGCCACAACTATTTTTCGGGCGATGTAGTCAGCCGCAGCGATGCACGCGAGGTGGCCGCAGCCTGGGCGCCGTACTGCACGGTTGCAACTTGGTATATTTGGAGATCGCTGGATCCCGTGCCGGTTGAGTATTGAGACTTGCCGGGCAGGCCGTGCACCCCATGCTGGCCTGAACGCAAATGATAAGGATATGACCATGGCAAAGAAGACATTTCTGGATTTTGAACAGCCCATCGCGGACCTGGAAACCAAAATCGAGGAACTGCGCTACGTGCAGAACGAGTCCGCGGTGGACATTTCGGCCGAAATCGACCAGCTCAGCAAGAAGAGTCAGCAGCTCACCAAGGACATCTACAGTGACCTGACGCCCTGGCAGATCACCAAGATTGCCCGCCACGCCGAGCGCCCCTACACACTGGACTACATCAACGAACTGTTCACCCACTTTGTGGAACTGCACGGTGATCGCCACTTTGCCGATGACCTCTCCATCGTCGGCGGCCTGGCCCGCTTCAACGGCACGCCCTGCATGGTGCTGGGCCATCAGAAGGGACGCGACACCAAGGAGCGCGGTCTGCGCAACTTCGGCATGAGCAAGCCCGAAGGCTACCGCAAGGCCTTGCGCCTGATGAAGCTGGCCGAAAAATTCAAACTGCCGGTGTTCACCTTTGTGGACACCCCCGGCGCCTACCCCGGCATCGATGCCGAGGAGCGGGGCCAGTCCGAGGCCATTGGCCGCAACATCTTCGAGATGGCGCAGCTCGAAGTGCCCATCATCACCACCATCATCGGCGAGGGCGGCTCCGGCGGCGCGCTGGCTATCTCGGTGGCCGACCAGTTGGTGATGTTGCAGTACTCCATTTACGCCGTGATCAGCCCGGAAGGCTGTGCCTCCATCCTGTGGAAGACCTCCGACAAGGCGTCCGACGCGGCCGAGGCCATGGGCATCACCGCGCACCGCCTCAAGGCCTTGGGTGTGATTGACAAGATCGTGAATGAGCCCGTGGGCGGCGCCCACCGCGATGTCAAACAGGCCGCCGTCTTCCTCAAGCGGGCCCTGGCTGATGCCTACCGCCAGGTCAGCGACCTCAAGGTCAAGGAACTGCTGGACCGCCGCTATGAGCGCCTGCAAAGCTACGGGCGCTTCACCGACACCAAGGCTGCCGGCCGCTAGGCCACTGTGACCCAGTCGGTTGACCAGGCGATGCAGGGTTTCAACCCTGCGCTGCCGTTGGCCGTGGCGCTCAGCGGCGGAGCCGATTCGGTTGCGTTGCTCCTTGCCTGCACCGATAAGTGGCCCGGCCAGGTGGTGGCCCTGCATATCAACCACAACCTGCAAGCCGCGGCGACCGATTTCGAAGCGCATTGCAGAGTCCTGTGCCAGCAGTTGAATGTGCCTCTGCGGGTGCAAAGCGTGGATGCCAGCAAGCAGTCCGGGCAAAGTCCCGAAGATGCCGCGCGCCAGGCGCGTTACAAGGCTTTTGAGGCTCTAGCCCTCGCAGATACTGCACAGATAGCTATCAAATCAATAGCAATTGCGCAGCACGCCGATGACCAGGCAGAGACGCTGCTGCTGGCCCTGAGCCGCGGAGCCGGCTTGGCCGGCTTGAGTGCCATGCCGGCCCACTGGCAGCGCGATGGGGTGGACTATTACCGCCCGTTGTTGGCAGTCGCGGGGGCCGATATCCGCACCTGGCTGGCTGCGCGTGGGACCCCCTTTGTGGAAGACCCGACCAACCAGGATGCAGCCTTCACCCGCAACCGCATCCGCGCCAGCGTGACGCCGGTCTTGCGTGCCACCTTTCCGCACTACCTGGATACCTTTGCCCGCAGCGCCGCGCATGCCGCGCAGGCCCAGCAGGTGCTGGACGAGGTGGCCGCGCAGGACGTGGGGCACAGCGACGGCGCACCACGCATCAAAGCCCTGCAGGCCCTGAGTCGTGCGCGCCAGGCGAATGCCGTGCGGTACTGGCTCAAGTCCGTGCATGGCGCGATCCCCAGCGCAGCCCAGCTCGCTGAACTGCTGGACCAGATTGCTGACTGCACGACGCGGGGTCATCGCATCCACATCAAGGTGGGTGCGGGGTTTGTGCAGCGCAGTCGCGATGCACTGACTTGGTACAATCCCTAGGTTTTGCTTCCAAAAATTTTCATTTCATGGCACTGATCGTTCACAAATACGGCGGCACGTCGATGGGTTCCACGGACCGCATCCGCAATGTCGCCAAGCGCGTTGCCAAATGGGCGCGCGCGGGTCACCAACTGGTCGTGGTTCCCTCGGCCATGAGCGGCGAGACCAACCGTCTGCTGGGTCTGGCCAAGGAGCTGGCACCCTCCAAACAGGACGAGGCCTATGGCCGCGAGCTTGACATGCTGGCCGCCACCGGCGAGCAAGCGTCCAGCGCACTGCTGGCCATTGCGCTACAGGCCGAAGGCATGGAGTCGGTCAGCTATGCCGGCTGGCAGGTCCCCATCCGCACCAACAGCGCCTATACCAAGGCGCGTATCGAATCCATCGACGACCAGCGTGTGCGGGCCGATTTGAATGCAGGCAAGGTGGTCATCGTGACCGGCTTCCAGGGCATCGACGATCAGGGTCATATCACCACGCTGGGTCGTGGCGGTTCCGACACCTCAGCCGTAGCTGTGGCGGCTGCCATGAAGGCGGATGAATGCCTGATCTATACCGATGTGGACGGTGTCTACACCACCGATCCCCGCGTGGTTCCCGAGGCGCGTCGCCTGAAGACGGTCAGCTTCGAGGAAATGCTGGAAATGGCCTCCATGGGCTCCAAGGTGCTGCAAATCCGCTCGGTGGAATTTGCCGGCAAATACAAGGTGCCATTGCGGGTGCTCTCCAGCTTCACGCCCTGGGATATCGACATCGTTGAGGAAGCCAAGTCCGGCACGCTGATTACTTTTGAGGAAGACGAGAAAATGGAACAAGCCATTGTTTCCGGCATTGCATTTAACCGCGATGAGGCCAAGATTTCGGTGATGGGCGTGCCCGACAAGCCCGGCATTGCCTACCAGATCCTGGGTGCCGTGGCCGACGCCAACATCGAAGTGGACGTGATCATCCAGAACCTGAGCAAGGACGGCAAGACCGACTTCAGCTTTACGGTCAACCGCGGTGACTATGCCAAGACCGTGGACCTGCTCAAGGACAAGGTTCTGCCGACCTTGGGTGCCGCTGAAGTGGTGGGCGATACCAAGATTTGCAAAGTCTCCATCGTCGGTATCGGCATGCGCAGCCACGTGGGTGTGGCCAGCCGCATGTTCCGCGTGCTGAGCGAAGAGGGCATCAACATCCAGATGATTTCCACCTCCGAAATCAAGACCTCCGTCGTCATCGACGAGAAGTACATGGAGCTGGCTGTGCGTGCTTTGCACAAAGCTTTTGACCTTGACCAGCCAGTCGGCTGAAAAAACGCGCCGACTCGTGCGATAATACGAGTCGTTCAGGAAACGTGACCGAGTGGCCGAAGGTGCTCCCCTGCTAAGGGAGTATGGGGTGTAGAGCCTCATCGAGGGTTCGAATCCCTCCGTTTCCGCCAGAACATCCGCAAAAACGGGCCTTCGGGCCCGTTTTTCATGGAGCATCGAATCTTCGCCAGGCACGTATTCTCCCCCTCCGATTGATCCAGCGCTCACCACGGCATTGGGCTATGTCATCTCCTCGTGATTTGTTGTCCAGATTCACCCGAATATGGGAGGACAAGTCCGTAAAAACCGTTAACCTCCCGGCTGGCGGATGGGGACTGCTTGATGGCGGTCCTTGTCTTTGTACCTTGTCGTTTGAGTGGAGCAATCATTTTGAAAAAAATTCTGGTCATCATCGGTTTGATGTTGGGGGCATGGGCCGCGCATGCGGGACCGATTGAAGAGCTTTCCAAGGCATTTCAGGCGGAGCAGGCCAAGAATGCCGACAAGGCCACGCCGGCTGGCACGGGGCAAACGGTTTTGCGTGCGTATCTGGCTACGCAGTCTGGCTTTATGGCGGTCACGACCGGGAATACGTATTTCGGATATTTGGTTCCCAAGAGCGTGGTGCCGGGCGCGGTGGCCACACTGGGATTTGTTCCGCTTCCCTCGCAAGGAACCCTGGACGTTTACGCCGCCTCTGCGGGCAGCCAGTATGTTGGCTACACCCTCCTAGTTTACAACGATGTCTATGGCTATGCCAACGAGATCTATCTGATGAATACCAAGCTGCCCTGACCGCAGGGTCCAGGTGTTTGACTCGGGTTACATGGGGAAGCCACCTTCGGGTGGCTTTTTTGTTTCTGCCGG
>JAVBYK010000479.1 GCA_030824095.1 bacterium | reverse complement strand
ATGGAGCGCAGCTCCCCCATCTTGACGATGACTTCCTCAAAGTCGCTGAGCAGCATGCTCTCGGTCAGCTCCAGCTTCAACCGGTAGGGATTGGCGCCACTCAGACGCAACAGCTCCAGCAGTTGTGGGGTGAACTCTGGATGGCGGAACTGGCGCGCACTGACGTTCACGGCTATGGTGAGCCCCCGCGTCACGGCGTTGCCATTCCAGGCAACCAACTGGGCACACGCGGCCTCCAGCACCCAGTGACCTAGCGGCAGAATCAGGCCGGCCTGCTCGGCCACCGGAATGAACTCGGCCGGTGGCACCATGCCACGCACCGGATGCTTCCAGCGCAAAAGAGCCTCCACCCCGGTGGTCCTGCCGTTCTCATCCACCACCGGCTGGTAGTGCAACAGGAACTCCTGGCGTTCCAGTGCATTGCGCAAATCCATTTCCATGGCCGCACGTGCGCTTGCCGCGGCCTGCATCACCGGGTCAAAGAAGCGCAGTGTGTTGCGTCCAGCCGCCTTGGACTGGTACATGGCCAGGTCGGCGCGCTGCAGCAACTCCTCCACGCTTTGCTGAAGATCGAAAAACAGGGCTACACCAATACTGGGGGAACTGTGGTGCATCATCCCGTCCAGATCGAACTGCTGGTTCAACGCCAGCAAAACCTTCTTGCCAACCGCCTCGGCCTGGGCTGCCGCATCCGTCTCGGTGGTGCCGATCTCCTCCAACATCACCACAAACTCGTCTCCCCCCAGACGAGCCACGGTATCCACGCTGCGCACACAGGCCGTCAGGCGCGCGCCAACCTGTTTGAGCAGCTCATCGCCCATGTGGTGGCCTCGCGTGTCGTTGAGGACCTTGAAGTTGTCCAGATCAATGAACAGCAGGGCACCGAAGCAGCCGCGGCGAGCGCACGCCGCAATGGACTGACTCAGCCGGTCGATCAACAGGCGTCGATTGGGCAAACCGGTCAGTGCATCAAAGAATGCCAGGCGCTCAATATCGGCTTCCGCCTGCTTGCGTGCGCTGATTTCGCGACCGGTGCCACGGTAACCCATGAAAGCACCGTTGCCGTCAAATATGGGCGCGCCACTGATGGACACCCACATCAGCGAGCCATCGGCACGCGCGCGCTGCATCTGGAAGTCATGAAACACCTCATGCGCCTCCACCACCGCACGGTGCTCAGCCCACTGCGCCGGGCTGACCCCCTGCACGCCGGAATCCCAACGCGTCTTGCCCAGGTAGCTCTCGGGTGGCATGGCCCGGGTGGCCTCATGCTCGCCATCGAACCGGATGAAGCGGAACTGCGCATCCTGCTCCCAATACCAGTCCGAACTCAGTTCGGTCAGGGCGCGAAAACGCGCTTCACTGCGCTGCGTAGCCGCCAGTTGATCGGCAGCGGCCTGCAGGGCTGCCCGCTCGCCGGAAATGTCCTGCACGATGCCAAATTCGGCCTTGACGACACCCTGCTCCACCTGGCGCTGCAGACGCGAGCGCAGCCAGATGATGGTGCCATCCGGCCGGCGCCAGCGGTACTCGACGATTTCGCCATCCATGCGCTTGAGGGCGCGCTTGACGATGGGCCGGTCCTCCTCCAGCACACCATTCAGGTGCTCACCGATGGGCGCCAGGGGTGCGTTGCCCAGGTGACCGATCTCGCAGTAGCCTTGCGACAGATGCACCATGGGGTCCCCCGGATAGACCACCCAGTAGCCCACTTTGGCCATGGTTTCAGTCATCTGGTGCAGCGTGAGCTGGCGGTTCAGCTTCTCGTTGGCCTGCTCCAGGGCCTGCTCGCCTGCGTGCACGGCGGCCTGGGCCATGCGCGTGGCGGTCACGTCCCGCAGGTAAAAAAGAAAATAACGTTCCGCCTGCACCTCCAACAGCACTGCGCTGATGCACATGAGCCGATGCACACCGTCCTCGGTGCGCAGCGTGACATCCACATCACGCAACTGTCCGCCACTGGCCAGCGGCCGCAAAGCCGCTTCGCGGGACGCTTCGTCCGGCCACAGGCCAAAGTCCATCGCGGTGTGCCCCACCACCCGGTCCCTGGGGAAGCCGGTCAGCCTCAACCATTCCGCATTGACATCAACCATCACATCGTCACGCACGCGTGTCAGCGCCATGGCCTCCGGGCTGTTGACGAAAATGGCCTTGTACAGGGGAATGTCGCCGCCGGACATCACTTCCATGCCGGCGGCGCCCACAGCGACAGCGGGCGGGTCGTCGTGTGGAAAGGCGGACATACCAGCCGCTCAGTCAGCCGGGAACTGCCTCTTGGCGTCCGGCGTCAAAACAGTAGACGCGGTCCCGCCCCGCATTCTTGGCGGCATACAGCGCCTGATCCGCGTGCCCGACGACCACATCCGCGGAGTCGCCTGATTGGGGCACTCCGGCATACACGCCGGCACTGGCGGTCACGATGGAGCGGCCCAGGTTGTCTTCGTGCTGCAGCCCCAGATCACGCAGCTTCTGCAGAATGTCCCTGGCGACCTGGGCCGCGCCCACATCGTCGGTATCCGGCAGGATGGCGGCCAGCTCTTCGCCGCCGTAGCGCGCCACCAGGTCGCGCGGACGGCGGCAGACCGTCTTCACCACGTCAGCAACCGCGCGCAGGCAGCGGTCGCCAGCAGGATGGCCATACAGGTCGTTGAACTGCTTGAACTGGTCAATATCCAGCATCACCAGACCCAGGGAGGTTCCTGTGCGGCTGGCGGCCCGCAGCTCGGCCGAAATCGATTCGTCAAAAAAGCGGCGGTTGCCAATGCCGGTCAATGCGTCAATGTGCACCAGGTCACTCATGCGATCCGCATGGGCCTTGAGCAGGCGCTCGCGCGCCACCGTGGGGGACACGTCGGCAATCTGGATCAGGATGTAGCGTTGTCCGGCCGCAGCGGCGTCCGTGGGTCCCATGGGCACGATGTGGATGGACTGGCGCAGCAGGTTGTCACTGACGGCGGTCGCTGCGGGTGCGTAGAGCGGAAAGGGCGAAGGATGCAGGGTCTGTGACAACAAAGCCGGAAAACCCGAGCGCATGGCTTTGACCAGCGCCCGCTCAAAATGGCTGCCCTGCAACACCGCAAACACGTCCCGCACACCCCGCCCAACGATCTCGTCCACACTGACTCTGGCACGCAGCAGAAACCATTTGTTGGCAAAAACGATGTTGGACTCTGCATCCAGCAACAACAAGCCCGACGGCGTGGCAGAGAGCACCCAATCCAGCCACAACGGCAGGGGCGACGGAGATAGCGATTGGGTCATTCCATGGACTCAATAAATGCGGCAATTTTCTTTTTGAGTGCCTCGCTTGAGGCCACATCCAACAAAAACACCAGGTAGCCTTGTACTTGCCTGGACGCGATTTTAAAGTTGATTTGCAGGCTCAGGATGGAGTCATCCAGATCGTCGCCCATGTACAGCACATCGCCTGCGCGCCCCAACTCCACCTGTGGCAACGAGCCTTCGAACTCGATGTGCAGCATGTCGGCCACACTGGCCACCACAGAATTGAGCAGGATATTGCCAATCTCGGCCAGCGATTCCTGCTCCATTTCACTCAGCTGCGCCAGTGGAACATCGTCCCCGACCATCAATTGCACCAGCTGCAGGCTCTTTTCCACTGGGAACATCAGCAGCGCTTCGGTGTTCACCGATCCCGAGAAGGCCTGGCGCACCGCACAGATCCGGTTGGAGCCGCGCGCTTCGAGCTTTTCGGAAATCTCGCGTTTGGACAATTCCTCGACCTTGGGCGCGCTGAGCTGCACCTCTTCCCCGGCCAGTTCGCTCAGGGCCAGGGCCGCCTGCCCCACGCCGTGGTTGAAAATCTCGGCCAGGGCATCCAGCTCCAGGGGCGTGAGTCTCATGCGGCACCCAGAAAGTAGTCAATCGCCTGCTGCATGGACGCCTGGGTGACCGGTTTCTGCACAAATTTGGCCGACAGCTGCTGCGCCTTCTCACGGCTGCTGCTCTGGATATTGGCGGTCAGCATGACGATCTTGACGTGCTGGTTGGTCTGGCGAATCTTCTCCGCCGCCTCAAACCCGCTGATGCCTGGCATGTTGACATCCATGGTGATGAAGTCGGGCTGCAGGGTGGGAACCAGGGCCACCGCCTCGTCACCACTGGCCACTTCCGTCAACTCCCAATCGGGTTGCATGGCGGCAATGCGGCCACGAATCATCATTCTGGAGACGCTGCTGTCGTCAACAATGAGCAATTTCGGTTTCAAGGGGAACTCCTGCGGAAGAATGCGCCGCGGACACGCTCGCGCGGCATGCACGAGGGTAGCACGTGGGCGGTCGCCCGGGCCCCGGAATTTGCAGGCTAGAAGAAGCGTTTGGCGATCCAGTGATCCACGGAAAACCGGCCAGGCCCGCGCGCCACCAGAAACAGCAGCACGGCCGCCCAGGTGCCGTGGGTCGGATAGCCACCGGGATAGACCAGCAACTGGATGGTCAGTGTCATGACCAGCAGACCCAGCGCCGAAAACCGGGTGGCCAGACCGACCAGTAGCAGTATCGGAAAGAGGTGCTCGCCAAACGCCGCCAGTGTGGCGGCCAGCTCGGGCGACAGCAGCGGCAAGCGGTATTCCTCCGTGAACAGGGGAACTACCGAGTCCGACAGGCGCGGCCAGCCGAGCTGGAAGTCGCCATTGACGATATCAACCACCAGGCCCTGCACCTTGGTCTGGCCGGACTTCCAGAACACTGCCGCAATGGAAAACCGCCCCAGCAGGGCGATCAGCGAATCGGGAATGCGCTGGCACATGCCCAAGAGGCGGGTGAGCAGGCGGGTTGTGGGACTGGTGGCGGCGGCGGCCAGCGGTTGCAAGATTGGGTTCATGGGTTTGATAGTCATGTGGTGTTGGTCGGGGGCGAAGGCCGTTTCTTACAGCGCGCCTGCGCCCTGCCCGAATTGATAGACTTCCACCGATGAACGACACCCTCAAGCCGCATTCCCCCATGATGCAGCAGTACCTTGGACTCAAGGCCGACTACCCCGACACCCTGCTCTTCTACCGCATGGGTGATTTCTATGAAATGTTCTACGCCGATGCCGAAAAGGCCGCCCGCCTGCTCGACATCACCCTGACCCAGCGCGGCCAGTCCGCCGGCGAGCCGGTGGTCATGGCGGGCGTGCCCTTCCACGCCATGGAAGGCTATCTGGCCAAGTTGATCCGTCAGGGCGAGTCGGTCGCCATTTGTGAACAGGTCGGCGAAGTCACCGGCAAGGGGCCGGTGGAGCGCAAGGTGGTGCGCGTGGTGACCCCCGGCACGCTGGTGGACGCCGAACTGCTCAGCGAAAAATCCGAATCCGTGCTGATGGCTGTGCACCAGGGCCCGCGCAACCGCTGCGGCCTGGCCTGGTTCAGCGTGACACAGGGTGTGGTGCACCTGGCCGAATGCACGCCTGACGCCGTGCCCGAGTGGGTGGCGCGCGTCAGCCCGAGTGAGCTGGCCTACAGCGCCGGCGCCACGCAGGCCTTTGAAGACCGGCTCAAGCGCCTGCGAATGGGCACCAGCGGGGTCAACGCCCTGTACACCACGGCCCGCCCGGAGTGGCAGTTCGACGCCGCTTTGGGCCAGCGCAAGCTGCTGGACGCGCTGCAGGCCGCCAGCCTGGC
>JAVBYK010000525.1 GCA_030824095.1 bacterium | reverse complement strand
CCTGCATGCAGGTGTTCGGCGGCCACGGCTTCATCAAGGAATGGGGCATGGAGCAGTTCGTGCGCGACAACCGCATCAACATGATCTACGAAGGCACCAACACCATCCAGTCGCTGGACTTGCTGGGCCGCAAGGTGCTGGGCAACAACGGCGCCACGCTGAAGAAATTCGGCAAGCTGGTTGGCAAGCTGGTGGAAGAAGAAGGCGTCAACGAAAAGATGGCCGAGTTCATCACCCCCATCGCCATCCTGGGCGACCAGATGACCAAATTCACCACTGAAATCGGCTTCAAGGGTTTCCAGAACGCCGACGAAGTGGGCGCCGCTGCGGTGGACTACCTGCGCGTGGCCGGTCACCTGGTGTTTGGCTACTTCTGGGCCCGCATGGCACAGGTCGCACTGCGCGAAATCTCCGCCGGCAACACCGACCCGTTCTACGTTGCCAAGCTGCAGACCGCACGCTTCTACTTCGCCAAGCTGTTCCCCGAGACCGCAACGCTGATGCGCACGGCGCGCGCCGGCTCCAAGGTGCTGATGGACACCGACGCTGCTTTGGCCTAGAGACAAAACCATGCTGCGTAACCTGACTATCCTGGCGCTGGGCGCCGTGTGTGCCTCCGCCATGGCGCAAATGACGCCGGTGGGCTTGTGGAAGACCATCGACGACAAGGATGGCACGGTCAAGTCCGAGATCCGCATCGTCGAGAAGAACGGTGTGATCTCCGGCAAGGTCGAGCGCATCCTCGATCCCACCGCCAAGCCCGGCGACACCTGCACGGAGTGCGAGGACGAGCGCAAGGACCAGCCCATTCTGGGCATGGAAATCCTGCGCGGCCTCAAGAAAGCCAGCGACAAGGATGTCTGGGAAGGCGGCAACATCCTGGACCCCAAGAACGGCAAGATCTACCGCGCCACGGTGACACCGATTGACGGTGGTCAGAAGCTGCAGATGCGCGGCTACATCGCCTTCTTCTACCGAACCCAAACCTGGATTCGTGTGAACTAGTAACTTTGCGGGACAGACCGCAGCGGCCGGGCCGCAAGCTCTGTCCTCAACTGATTAATCAACAGGAATCAACATGTCCCGTTTTCAAGTCAATAAAGTCGCCGTGCTCGGTGCCGGCGTCATGGGTGCGCAGATCGCCGCCCATCTGGTCAATGTCAAGGTGCCTGTGGTGCTGTTTGACCTGCCCGCCAAGGAAGGTCCGAAGAATGGCATCGTCACCAAGGCCATTGAAGGTCTGAAGAAACTCAAGCCCGCGCCCCTGGGCGTGGCCGACGACGCCGTGCTGATCCAGCAGGCCAATTACGAAGAGCACATGTCCGTGCTCGGCGAGTGCGATCTGATCATCGAGGCCATTGCCGAGCGCATGGACTGGAAGCTCGATCTGTACAAGAAGATCGCACCCTTCGTCGCACCGCATGCCATCGTGGCCTCCAACACCTCGGGCCTGTCCATCACCAAGTTGTCGGAAGCGCTGCCGGAAGAAATCAAGCCGCGCTTCTGCGGCATCCACTTCTTCAACCCGCCCCGCTACATGGCACTGGTGGAGTTGATCAACACCCCCACCACGCTGCCCCAGTCGCTGGACGACCTGGAAGCCTTTGTCACCAGCAACCTGGGCAAGGGCGTGGTGCGTGCCAAGGATTCTCCCAACTTCATCGCCAACCGCGTCGGCATCGCCGGCATGCTGGCCACGATGAAGGAAGTGGAAAACTTTGGCCTGACCTATGACGTGGTCGACGACCTGACCGGCAAGAAGCTGGGCCGCGCATCCAGCGGCACCTTCCGCACCGCCGATGTGGTGGGCCTGGACACCATGGCCCACGTCATCAAGACGCTGCAGGACACCCTCAGCATCGAAACCGATCCCTTCTACGGCAGCTTTGCCACACCCGCCGTGCTCAAGGCACTGCTGGAAAAAGGCAATCTGGGCCAGAAGACCAAGGCCGGCTTCTTCAAGAAGGTTGGCCGCGATGTGATGCGCTTCGAGCTGGAGAGCGGCGAGTACGTGGCAGCCGGCCAGAAGGCCGATGAGGTCTATGCCCGCATGTTGAAGAAGCCTGCGGCCGAGCGCCTCAAGCTCCTGCGCAATGCCGAAGGCAAGGAAGGCCAGTTCCTCTGGGCCATCCTGCGCAACAGCTTCCATTACGCCGCTGTGCACCTGGCCTCGATTGCCGACAACGCCCGCGATGTGGACTTCTGCATGCGTTGGGGCTTTGGCATGAAGCAAGGCCCGTTTGAGTTGTGGCAGGAAGCCGGCTGGCTGGAAGTGGCCAAGATGGTCCAGGAAGACATCGATGCCGGCAAGGCCCTGTGCAAAGCACCGCTGCCGGATTGGGTCTTCAAGGGCCCGGTGGCGGACGCGGGTGGTGTGCACACCCCCGCCGGTTCCTGGAATCCGACCACGGGCCAGTTTGTGGCCCCACGCAGCCTGCCGGTCTATGCCCGCCAGCACTTCCCCGAGAGCGTGCTGGGTGCCAACGCGCCGTCGGCTTCGGTTGCCGGCAAGACCGTTTTCGAAGATGAATCCATCCGCCTGTGGACACTCGATGACGAAGTGCTGATTGCCAGCATCAAGACCAAGATGCACGCCATCGGCCCCGGTGTGGTCGAAGGACTGCTGCAAGGCCAGGCACTGGCTGCCAAGGACTACAAAGGCCTGGTAATCTGGTCCAACGACGAGATGTTCTCCGCCGGTGCCGACCTGCAATCCATGCTGCCCGCCTTCATGATGGGCGGTGCCGCTGCCATCGGTGGTGCGGAGGAAGAGATGCAGCAGGCCATGCTGAAGCTGCGCTACTCCAATGTGCCGGTCGTGTCCGCCGTGCGTGGTCTGGCCCTGGGTGGCGGTTGTGAACTGGCCGTGTATTCCAGCCGCCGCGTGGTGGCGATGGAGAGCTACATCGGTCTGGTCGAAGTCGGCGTGGGTCTGGTGCCTGGTGCCGGCGGCCTGACCTACATCGCGCGCCGTGCGGCCGAGAACATGGCCCTCAGCACCTCCAAGGACCTGCTGCCCTTCCTGACCGAAGGCTTCACGGGTGCTGCCATGGCCAAGGTGGGCACCAGCGCGCTGGAAAGCCGCAAGCTGGGCTACCTGCTGGACAGCGATGTCATCGTGCCACACAAGGACGAGCTGCTGTTTGTTGCCATCAACGAGGCCAAGGCCCTGTTTGCCGGCGGCTACCGCGCACCGCACAAGCGCCTGTTCCCGGTGGCCGGCCGCAGCGGCATCGCCACCATCAAGGCGCAGCTGGTCAACATGCGTGATGGCGGTTTCATCAGCGCGCATGACTTCCATATCGCCAGCCTGATCGCCGAGGTGGTGTGTGGCGGCCATGTGGATGCCGGCACCCTGGTCAGCGAGGAATACCTCATGGCCATGGAACGCAAGGCCTTCTGCAGCCTGCTCAACCATCCCAAGACGCAAGAACGCATCATGGGCATGATGAGCACCGGCAAGCCGGTTCGCAACTGATGACGCTTGCGCGCGCTCGCCATGTCTGAACCCACAACCCGCCCCAACCGCCTGACGCGCACGCTGGCCCGGCTCGATCGCGTGCCGGCACCGCTGCGCCAGAGCTTGCGCAACCTCGTGTTGCGCCGCGCCGTGCCCTTTACCGGTACGGCGCGTCTGGACTTTGCCGTGATGACGCCCGAGAAAGTGGAGATCGCCATTGCCAACCAGCGCCGGGTGCAGAACCACATCCAGGGTGTGCACGCCGCAGCCATGACGCTGTTGGCGGAAACGGCCACCGGCATGGTGGTGGGAATGAATGTGCGCGACGACTGTCTGCCATTGGCCAAGGAACTCAAGGTGCAGTTCAAACGCCGCACCCAGGGTGACATGCGGGCCGTGGCGCATTTGAGCGCGCAGCAGCGCCAGCTGATGCAGAGCCAGGACAAGGGCGAGGTGGTGGTCCCCGTGACCGTGACCGATGCCTCGGGCGAACAGCCCATTGTGTGTGAATTCATCTGGGCCTGGGTTCCGTCCAAGAAGTCGGCAGCCCCCAATCCCTCCAGCGTCCCGGCGTGAGCCCGGGGCCTCTACAGAATCCCAAAGGAGCTACTCCATGAAACAAGTGCAAGACGCCTACATCGTTGCTGCCACCCGTACGCCCATCGGGCGTTCCGGTCGCGGCTACTTCCGCAACACCCGCCCCGACGAACTGCTGGTTGCTGCCATCCGCAGCGCCATGCTGCAGGTGCCCACGCTGGACCCCAAGGCGATTGAAGACGCCATCATCGGCTGCTCCTTCCCCGAGGGCGAGCAGGGCATGAACATGGCCCGTATCGCCACCGGCCTGGCATTCACCCACCCCATCGGTGGCGTCACCGTCAACCGCTTCTGCGCTTCCGGCGTGACCGCCATCCAGATGGCCGCCGACCGCATCCGCGTGGGCGAGGCCGACGTGATGATCGCTGGCGGTGCCGAGTCCATGAGCATGGTGCCCATGGGTGGCAACAAGACCTCGTTCAACCCGGCCATCTTCGAGCGCGACGAGAACATCGGCATCGCCTATGGCATGGGCCTGACCGCCGAGAAGGTGGCCCAGCAGTGGAAAGTGACCCGTGAGATGCAGGACGCCTTTGCGCTGGAATCGCACCAACGTGCCATCCGTGCGCAGCAGGCCGGCGAGTTCAGCGATGAGATCACCCCCATCGACGTCATCGAACGTACGCCCGACCTGGCTACCGGCGAAGTCGTTACCCGGACCCGCACCGTGAGCCTGGACGAAGGTCCACGCCCCGACACCTCGCTGGAAGGCCTGGCCAAGCTGCGCCCGGTGTTTGCCGCACGCGGCAGCGTCACCGCCGGCAACAGCTCGCAGACCAGCGACGGCGCCGGTGCCCTGATCCTGGCCAGCGAAAAGGCGGTCAAGCAGTTCGGTCTGACACCGCTGGCGCGCTTCGTGTCCTACGCCGCGCGCGGTGTGCCACCTGAAATCATGGGCATCGGCCCCATCGAGGCCATCCCCGCCGCCCTGCGTTACGCCGGTCTGCAGCACAGCGACATCGACTGGTTCGAGCTGAACGAGGCTTTTGCCGCCCAGTCGCTGGCCGTGGTCAACACCCTGGGCCTGGACCCGGCCAAGGTCAACCCCATGGGCGGCGCCATCGCCCTGGGCCACCCGCTGGGCGCCACCGGTGCTATCCGGGCCGCGACAGTGATTCACGCTCTGCGTCGCCATAATCTGAAGTACGGCATGGTGACCATGTGCGTAGGAACCGGCCAGGGGGCAGCAGGCATTTTTGAGCGAGTCTGATTGCACCCGACAACAAGGCCACCTGCGGGTGGCTTTTTTCATTTTTGGAGACCGATTTGACGAGCCATGCTTTTGACCAGGCGATTGCCCTGGAGATGCTGAGTGACGGCAGCTTTGCCGGCCACACCAGCGCGGCCTACGCCAATATGGTGGGCCCGTTTGGCGGCATCAGCGCCGCGCAGATGATGAACGCGGTGCTGCTGCACCCCGACCGCCTGGGCGAGCCGGTGTCGCTGACCATCAACTTCGCCGCCGCCCTGGCGCATGGGCCGTTCACGGTGCAGGCGCGTGCCGCGCGCACCAACCGCTCCACCCAGCACTGGATCATCGAGGTGCTGCAGGCTGGCGAGACCGTGCTGACCGG
>JAVBYK010000200.1 GCA_030824095.1 bacterium | reverse complement strand
GGTGACCAGGACTCACCCGACAACCACGTTGCCAAGTGCCTGCGCGACTACCTGAGCAGCTTCCATGCGATGAACCCCGAGGTGGGCTGCGTGCTGCCCACGCTGGGGCCCGAGATCGCGCAAGCCGGCCCCGAAGTGCGTAGCACGGTCGAAGCGGCCCTGAAGCACACGCAAAAGAGCTGGAGCCAGCGCACCGGCGATGCGGACGCCGGCTGGGCGCTGATCGCGCAGTGCGTGGGCGCCGTGGTGCTGGCGCGCGCGGTGGAGAGCGAGCGCACGCGCAAAGAAATCCTCGCGGCCAGCCGCCGCTTTCTCGACAAGGCGCTGGCCGCCAGCGCCCCCAAGGCTACCGCCACGCGGTAGGCCGTCATCCATTTCTTTCAACCCAGGAGCCCAGCATGACATCCATTACCGAACAACAACCCAAGGTCGCACTGGTCATCGGCGCTGGTGACTCCACCGGTGGTGCCATCGCCAGGCGCTTTGCCCGCGAAGGTTTCATCGCCTGCATGACGCGCCGCTCCGCCGACAAGCTGCAGCCGCTGGTGGACAGCATCCGCGCCGAGGGCGGCAAGGCTTTCGGCTACGCCAGCGACGCGCGCAAGGAGGAGGATGTGAAGGCGTTGTTCGAGCAGATCGAGGCAGAGCACGGCCCCGTCGAGGTGCTGGTGTTCAACATCGGCGCCAATGTGCCATGCAGCATCCTGGACGAGACGGCGCGTAAGTACTTCAAGATCTGGGAGATGGCCTGCTTCAGCGGCTTCCTCAACGCCCAGGCCGCGGCCCAGCGCATGGTGGCGCGCGGGCGCGGCACGATTTTGTTCACAGGGGCCACGGCGGGCTTGCGCGGCTCGGCCAACTTCGCCGCCTTTGCCGGCGCCAAGCACGCGCTGCGGGCTCTGGCGCAAAGCATGGCCCGCGAACTGGGTCCCAGGAATATTCACGTTGCCCACGTGGTGGTGGACGGCGCCATCGACACCGATTTCATCCGCGCCACCTTCCCGGATCGCTATGCGCTGAAGGACCAGGACGGTATCCTGAACCCCGACCACATTGCTGAGAACTACTGGCACCTGCACAGCCAGCCGCGCGATGCCTGGACCTTCGAGCTGGACCTGCGGCCGTATATGGAGCGCTGGTGAAATCGTTTGAAGTTTTTTTGGCCATTAGCCCTCGTGGAATATTGGTATTGTGCTATAAAAATAATAGCGTTCAGGTTGATGCCGGAAAACGGACCGGTGCTTGATCCGGTGTCCATGGCGAGAATTTGTCCATGACGCCAAGGTAGACGGCGGAGGTTTCAAAGGTCGCCAGCCAGGCTTGCAGGGCAGCCCAGGGCACGCTGGCAAACCAGGCCGGGTCGGTGTGGGCGAATTGGCGCACAAACGGGGCGATGGCAGCGTCCGTCAGGCCAAAGTGGTTGCCATGCAGAAACGCCTGCGTTTCCAGGAGGGTGTTGAGAGTCTGCAGAAATTGCGCACCCTGGCTGCGGTGCGCCAGCCCATCCTGCAGGGAATAGCGGTTGGGGTATTTGTAGCGGTCCAGGTGGGCTTTGAAGTCGCCATCGCATTGCGCAATCAAGGCCAGCGCAGTATCCATCTCTTGGTGTTCAGTGGGCAGCCAGCGCGGCGGGTCGTGCCGGCGCAGCGCCCACTGCATGATGTCCAGGCTTTGCTCCAGCACGATGCCATCCCACAGCACGAGAACCGGAACCGTGCCCTTGGGGGAGGCCAGCAGCAGTTCAGGCGGCTTGTGTGCAAGGGCCACCTCGCGCAGTTCGCACACCGTGCCGCTGGCCAGCAGTGCCAGGCGTGCCCGCATTGCATACGGGCAGCGTCGGAACGAATAGAGAACGGGCAGGGCGGTGGTGCTCACTGGGTGGGGTCGGCGGCCTTTTGCGTGCGCGCCTTGGCCAGTTCCCACTGGCGCTGGCGTTCGCGGGCACGGGCCTTTTGCGTATCACTGGTGGTTGCGTGGCAACGCGGGCAGCTAACCCCGGTCTCATACAAGGGCGACTCCAGCGCGCCTTCTTCCAGTGGCATGCGGCAACCCCGGCACAGCTTATGGGTGCCGGGCACCACGCCATGGTCCACCGAGACGCGTTCGTCAAACACAAAGCAGGTGCCGGCCCACAGGCTTTGTTCGGGCGGAATGGTCTCCAGGTATTTCAGGATGCCGCCGTCCAGGTGGTAGACCTCGTCATAGCCCTTGGCGCGCATCAGTGCAGTGGATTTTTCGCAGCGGATGCCGCCGGTGCAGAACATGGCGACCTTGGGTTTTTTGCCGCCGCGTGCCTGCAGCGCCTCGGCCTGGTCCACCCAGGCCGGCAGTTCGCCAAAGGTGCGGATGTGCGGATCGATGGCGCCCTGGAAGGTGCCAATGGCCACCTCGTAGTCGTTGCGCGTGTCCACGACCACCACGTCGGGGTCGGAGATCAGCGCATTCCAGTCTTCGGGCCTGACGTAGGTGCCCACCAGCCGCGTTGGGTCTACGCCGGGCACGCCCATGGTGACGATCTCGCGCTTGAGGTGCACCTTCATGCGGCGAAACGGCGCCACTTCGGCCCAGGACTCCTTGTGCTGCAGCTTGGCCAGCAACGGGTCGCTGCGCAGGTAGGCCAACAGGGCACGCACGTCGTCCGGCGCGCCGGCAACCGTGCTGTTGATCCCCTCGCGGGCCAGCAGGATGGTGCCCTTGATGTGGTGCTGCTCACAGAAGGCCAGCAGCGGTGCCTTGCGGTCGGCGTAGTCGGCCAGCTCGACGAATTGGTAGAAGGCAGCGGTCAGAAACGGGCGATTTTGCATGCCCGGATTGTGCCTTGACCTGCAGTTTTACGTCGGCCAGGTCGATCCGTGTTCGGGCACCATGGCGCTCCAGCCCAGGTGTGTTGCTTTCGATCGCGTGTTGTGTCTGAGATATGCTCTTGCTGGGCATGTCTGCAAGGTACGGTCTCTTGGTATTTGCAGCTGTTCCGTTGCGGCAGGGATGATTCCCTGCGGTTGTATCCAACTCAAACAGGGAATGAATATGGGTCAGTTTGGTAGACAGGTTGGGATGGCAGCGGTTACTTTGACAATGGCGTTGCTATCTGCATGTACGACATTTGTTTCTAACGAGGCAGTAGAAAATCCCAAAGGGAAGGCCTTCCAGAAAATGCACGTTGACTATGTTGACGAGGTTCCCAGGGGGGCTGCCGTATACGATACAGGCGGGGTTTCCAGGGAGAAGAGCAAAGTACCTGAAAAGGTTCTCGCGCTTGGCAAACGGGATGTCCCGGTTATTCTGGCTTTGTCAAAAGAGGGAGTTGGCAAATACCTGGTCCCGCAATTGCGAGAGAAGGGTGTTGATGCCACCGCACCTGCAGTTTCTGATGACGCACCATGGTTACAGATTCGACCTGTTTCTTACGTTGTTGAGTGCGGGGCAGGGAATCTCATTTGCCAGACGTCCGTTTCATACCAGGTGTCCTTAACCACACTTATCCAGGATGAGGCTCCTTTGTGGAGTGCGAGTTTCAAGGTGGGTGCACCGATGGGTGGCACTCAAGACGAAGCTGTTTCTCAGGCGTTCTATACCGCAGTAGCTGATCGACTTGGATCGAACAAGCTTCTCAGGGCCGGCAAATAGAGAAGGTCAAAGCAGCAGGCAGGTGGCCCGATCGACTCTGTCTGCCGGCATGTTGATCCATTAACTCGGCCAGGTCGATCCGTGTTCGGGCACCATGGCGCGCCAGCCCAAGTCGTGCTCGATACGCCCGCGCAAGGCGTCCGATGCCTGCATGTCGCCATGGACCACGTACACCTGGTCCGGGCGGCTGGGCATGCTGCGTAGCCACTGCATGAGCTGGTTGGCGTCGGCGTGGGCGGATGCCGATTGCAGTTGCACGATCTCGGCCTGCACCTCCACGTCGCGCCCGTGGATGCGCACGGAACGTGCACCGCTGGCCAGCGTGGCACCCCGGGTGCCGGGTGCCTGGTAGCCGGTCAGGATGATCATGTTGCGGTGGTTGCCGGCGCGGTGCTCCAGGTGGTGCAGCACGCGCCCGCCAGTGGCCATGCCGCTGGCCGACAGGATGACCATGGGGCCGTGGCGCGCGGACAGGGCCTTGGATTCGTCTGTGCTGTTGATCATGGTGGCTGCGTGGGTCAGCGCGTGCGCTTCCTTGGCGCTGAGCCGGTGTTCGCCCTGGTGCTGTTCAAACAGGTGGGTGGTGTGGACGGCCATGGGGGAGTCCAGAAACACGGGCAGCGAGTGTTGCACCTTGCCACTGGCCTTGAGCTGCGCGATTGCCAGCAGCACGGCCTGCGCGCGGCCTACAGCAAATACCGGCACCACGGCCACACCGCCGCGTGCAGCCAGCCGGTGCAGGGCTGGTCCGAGTTCGGACAGCAGGTTTTCGGCAGGGTGCAGCCGGTCGCCGTAGGTGGATTCGATCAACACCGTGTCGGCCGCTGGCGGCGGTTCGGGTGGGTACATCAGCGAATCATCCGGGCGACCGAGATCACCCGAGAACAGGATGCGACGGCCCGCCAGTTCGAGCAGCACGCTGGCGGCGCCCAAAATATGGCCGGCTGAGCTGAATGTGACCTTCCACCCGGGAATGGGCTCAAAGGTCTTGCCCAACTGGACCGCCTTGATGCAGTGCAGGCAATCCAGCGCATCCTGGCGGGTGTACAGGGGCATGGCGGGTGCATGTTTGGATAGGCCATGGCGGTTGGCAAAGGCGGCGTCTTCCTCCTGGATGTGACCGCTGTCGGGCAGCAGGATCTTGCACAAGGCCTGGGTGCCGGCGGTGGCGTATACCTTGCCGGCGAAGCCCTCCTTGACCAGCAGCGGCAGGTAGCCACTGTGGTCCAGGTGGGCGTGGCTCAGGACCACGGCATCCACGGCATCGGGTGCCACCGGCAGGGGCGTCCAGTTGCGCAGACGCAGTTGCTTGTAGCCCTGGAACAGCCCGCAGTCCAGCAGCAAGCTGTGACCGCCGTGGCGCACCAGGTACTTGGAGCCGGTGACCGTATCGGCACCGCCCAGGAATGTGATGTTGACACCCATGGAAAACCATCCTAGAAAAAAATGCCGCCCAGTCGTTTATAGACCGGGCGGCATGGTTTGGGGGCGACTATGCGCTTTTTTTGTTGTGCATCAACTGAAGAAATTCTTCAGCCGGTCGGTCCAGCTGTCGCCGGATGGCGAGTGCTTGTTGCCATCCTTCTTGAATGACTCATCCAGTTCACGCAGCAGACGACGCTGGTGCTCGGTGAGCTTGACCGGCGTTTCGACGGCGATGTGGCAGTACAGATCGCCGGGGTAGCTGGCGCGCACGCCCTTGATGCCCTTGCCGCGCAGGCGGAACTGCTTGCCGGTCTGGGTGCCTTCGGGGATGTCGATAGCGGCCTTGCCGGACAGCGTGGGCACGTCGATCTCTCCACCTAGCGCGGCGGTCACCATGCTGATGGGAACCGAGCAGTGCAGGTCGTCGCCATCGCGCTCGAAGATGTCGTGCTTCTTGAGGCGAATTTCGATGTAGAGATCACCCGCCGGGCCACCGTTGGTGCCGGGCTCGCCATTGCCGGTGCTGCGGATGCGCATGCCACCGTCGATGCCGGCCGGAATCTTGACTTCCAGCGTCTTCTGCTT
>JAVBYK010000265.1 GCA_030824095.1 bacterium | reverse complement strand
CGACCTTGGTCCAGCGCCGCACCCAGTCCGCGTTCTTGTCGGCAATCGCCTGGGCGCTGGGGCTGTCGAAGGCCGGGGGCTCGGGTGCGTGGCGCAGGGCATCGGCGCGCGGCACGCTGACGTCCGCCGGGTACATCCACATCTCGGTCTGCAGCGCCTGCTGCACGGGGGCGGAGCGCAGGAACTCCATGAAGCGGATCGCCACTGCACGTTCCCTGCCACCCTTCACCAGCGCCACGCCCTCGATCTGGCGGAACACACCGCCCTTGAGCGTCAGGCTGCCGGTGGGCGGCTCGGTCAGTTGGGTCTTGCTGTAGAACAGTTCGGCGGCCGGGCTGCTGGCGTAGCTGACCACCAGCGGACGGGCGCCGCCGTTGTGGCTGAACTCGGTGTAGTAGGCCTCGCTCCAGCCCTTGGCCACCTTCAGGCCATTGGCGCGCATGCGGGCCCACCAGTCAAAGGCCTTTTCCTCGCCCAACGCGCCAATGGTGGCCAGCAGAAACGCATTGCCCGGGCTGGAGGTAGCCGGGTTCTGCACCACCAGCAGGCGGGCATAGGCCGGCTGCGCCAGATCGTCCAGTGTGCGCGGCAGGGCCAAGCCCTTCTTCGCGAACCAGGCCTTGTCGCAATTGATGGTGACGTAGCCGTAGTCAACGGGCAGCAGCTTGGGCGGCAGTGTGACCGCGCCGGCCCGCGCTCCCATCTTGTCTGCGGGGCGCTCATAGGCATCCAGCACCGCATCGGCCTTGGCGGCCAGCACGTTGTCAATGCCAAACACCACATCGGCCACCGGGTTGGCGCGGGTCAGGATCAGCTTGTTCAGCATCTCACCAGCGTCGCCCGACTTGGTGATGCGCAACGTCACACCCGCATCCTTCTCGAACTGGGCCAGCAGCGCCGGTGGCACGGCAAAAGAGGCGTGGGTCAGCACGCGCAGTTCTGCGGCTGACGCCGCTGCGGCACCGAGGGTCAACACGGTAGCGATCAAGGCAAGGGAGAAACGGTGGGGCATGGCGTGAGTGGGTTGCGGCGAATTTTACGGGCGCCTATTTCTGCACCAGGTATTGCGGGCTGGCCTTAAAAATCCGGTTTATTCACCATCAGGTAGAAGATGGCCAACATGGCCACGAACGCCGGATAGCCCAATCGTTCCCACCAACCGGCATAGCGCCAGTAGCGTGCCGGCAACGCCTCACCCCGATCCTGTGCCGTTTGAGCCATGGCCGCCATGCGCAATTGCAACCAGACCACGGGCAACCAGCACAACCCCGCCAGTCCGAACAAGGCCAAGGACACAGCGATCCAGGAAGTGTTCAACGGATAACCCGCCATATGCGCCAACCACCATCCGGTCAGTGGCTGTATGAACACGGTAGGCGTAGTGAACCACCAATCCGCACGCACCACCAAGCGCGACACCACAGCCATGGCCGCCAGATCGCGGCTGCGATGGACAAAGAAGAGGTAAAACGCGGAGCCGAACCCGGTACCCACCAAGACCACGCTGGAGAGGATGTGTATCCATTTGATGAGCAGGTAGGTGTTCATGCAGTTTTGCGGGCCAGAACCCAGAGTATGGCCGCGATGGGCGCATTTTTGGTCAACGGCCCGAGGGGGTGCAACCACAACGATGGAAGCAGCACGGTCGCAACGAGCGTCATGCCCAGCATGACCGCCAGGGCGGACAGGTAGGCAAGACGAGACGGCCTGAACCACAACCATGCACCCAGCAGTGCGTCCAGTGCCGCACCCGCCACGATGAGCGCGTCGGACACGCTGGCATCGGCAACCCCACCCGTCAACAGCAAGTCGCGGCCCTGTCCATGTATCTCCCACAGACTCACCAAGGCCGTGGCCAGCCAGACAAACACCAGACTGCCGCGCACCCACCGCGCGTCGGATTTATCCATGACAAGTCTTCTTCTGCAACATGGTCCTATGCCTCTTCCACCACGTCCGTCACCATGCCCCAGCGGGCAAACTCTGGCGCAAAGTCCGCCAACGCATGCAGGCTCAAGCAGGGGTACGCACCCGGTGGCAAGCGCTCGCCAGCCGCCAAACGACGCGCCAGCAGAATCGCCGCCATGCACGGAATTTCGGGGCCATGGTCGTCATCTGCGGCAATGTGCCAGGCCCGACGCACCGGAGCTCCATGGGCATCGACTCCGGCCACGCGGACCACCATGCCACCAAGCCCCGAACCCAAAAAGTCAAAAGCTGCGGCGCTGCCGTGGAGAAAGCTCGCCCAGGCCGACGGATTCTTGACCCAACCACGCTGGCGCAACCACGCCAGAACGGCGAACGCGCGCTGTGCGGCACCCACTTCCAGCGCGGCCAGAAACTCCATGCGATCACGCACCCGGTAGTGCGCGGGAAACAGTTCCAGGTCGGGTATGTCACACAGCGCCCCCAGACGCGAATGCAGACGATGAAAGGCCACCCGCTTGGGATGAGCCCATCCCATCTGGGTCTGCCACCGACCGCCATGCCAGACTTGCAGCGGCGCACCACAATAGCTCAACACCGCGCGCAAGGTGGCCACGCCCCGTGGCGCGGTTTGCGCCGGTGCAATGCAAATGTCCAAGGTGTCCAGCGCTTGCCAACCCGCGCACAGTGCATCCACCACGGCCGATGACAACGCTGGCACGGTACTGGCTCCGGTGATGGCCACGCGTTGGGCAAGCACAAACGGCGCATGCAGAGCCTGCGCAAAATCGCAGACAAAACGTCGACCATCCGCCAAGTCGATATAGTGCACGCCGGCTTGCGCGCAAGCCTGTGCCACGGCGTAGTCTTGCCCCTGAAATGGACCTGCCGTGTGGATCAGCAGCTCAACCTGGTGCTCGCGTAACGCGTCCACAAAGCGTTCGCCATGCAGATCAATGGCCACGCCTTGCGCACCACGCAGTCCGCTGGCAAACGCAGCCGCCTTCTGGCCATCGCGCCCCGCAACCAGCAATGCAATGTTGGTGTCACCGGACAGTGCCCGGCAAATGCGCGCACCGAAATTCCCATACCCTCCCAATACCATCACTCTCATCGATTCTTTCCCTTGGAACCGCCGTTGCAGCCACACTGCACTATAGGCGCAGACAAGCGCCAACTCCCATCACGCCATCACCCATCACAATCACGCCATGTACACCACGCTTTGGCACTTGCTGCTCAGCTTTTCCTGGCAGGAATGGCGCAACCACCCCTGGCGTAACGCCGCCGCCATCGTATCCGTGATGCTGGGCGTGGCGCTGGCCTTTGCGGTGCATCTGATCAATGCCTCGGCGCTGGACGAGTTTGCGCAGGCCGTGCGCTCGGTGGGCGGCCAGCCCGATCTGGAGTTGCGCGTCGGCTCAGGCGTGGCCGGTGGGGTGGACCACGTGCTGCTGGGGCGCATGCTGCACCACCCGGACGTGATCGTGGCCAGCCCGGTGCTGGAACTCAGCACCTATGCGCTGGCCCCGGGTTCCCGCGACGGCAACGCAGACGCGACGGGCCGGGTGCTGCTGCGCATCATTGGTGTGGACGCGCTGCAGGTGGCTCCGCTGAGCCCGGACCTGTTGCCGATTCCCTCCAGTGACGCCAACCGGCTCGACATCTTCGCCCCCGCCACGGTGTTCCTGAACGCCACGGCGCGCAGCCGCTTGTACGGCGACACGCTGCAACTGCAGCGCGGCATGCAGCTTGTGCCGGTGCGGGTGGCCGGTTCCGTGCGGGCCAGCGGCGCCCCGCTGGCGGTGATGGACATTGCCGCGGCCCAGGACCTGTTCGCCATGCAGGGCCGCATCACCCGTGTGGACATTCGCCTGCGCACCGGGGTGGATCGAGCCAACTTCATGCGCAGCGTGCAGACTGCCGCCGACTGGCCGAAGGACGCCCGGCTGACGGAGCCGGGCGACACGCTGAGCCGCATGTCCACGCTGTCGCGCGCCTACCGCGTCAACCTGACGGTGCTGGCGCTGGTGGCGCTGTTCACCGGCGGCTTTCTGGTGTTTTCGGTGCTGGCCCTGAGTGTGAGCCGGCGGGCGCCTCAGTTTGCGCTGCTGGGCGTGCTGGGCCTGACCGCCACCGAACGGCTGCGCCTGGTGCTGCTGGAGGCGCTGGCGCTGGGCGTGGTTGGCAGCGCGCTCGGCATTGCGCTGGGCACGGGCCTGGCAGCGCTCGCGCTTCGCCTGCTGGGCGGCGATCTGGGTGGTGGCTTTTTCTCGGGTGCCGCACCGGCGCTGCAGTGGAGCCCGCTGGCCGCGCTGGCGTTTGGCTCTTTAGGTGTGGTGGCGGCGCTGGTGGGTGCCTGGTGGCCGGCGCGCTGGGCCCAGGGCCTGCCACCGGCGCAGACGCTGAAAGGGCTGGGCGTGGTGCAGGTGGTGCAAAGCCACGGCGTCATCGCCCTGGTGTTGCTGGCAGCTGGTGCATTGATGGCACTGTTGCCACCCGTGGCCGGCATCCCGCTGGCGGCGTATCTGAGTGTGGGGATGATTCTGGTGGGTGGCATTGCCGGCCTGCCCTGGCTGGTGGGCACCGTGCTGGACCGTGTGGCGCCGCTAGTGGTGCGCCAGGCCCTGCCGCTGCTGGCGGTGGAACGCGCGCGCCGGGTGCGCGGCAGCGCGGCGGTGGCGGTGAGTGGCGTGGTGGCATCGCTGAGCCTGGCCGTGGCGCTGACGGTGATGGTGGCCAGTTTCAGAACCTCGGTCACGCAGTGGCTGGATTCCGTGCTGCCGGCCGCCCTGTATGTGCGCACCGCCACCAACTCCAGCGCGCTGGAGGCAGCCTACTTCGACCCGGCCTTTGTGCAGGCGGCACAGCGCCTGCCCGGCGTGCAGCGTCTGGGCACGCAGCGCAACCAGCAGTTCCTGCCCGACCCGGCCCTGCCGGCGGTGGTGCTGATTGCGCGCTCACTGGTGGCGCAGGACGGTGTGGGCATTGGACTCCCGCTGACGGGTGAGCCGCTGCCGGTGCCACCCGGGCAAATCGGCATCTATGTCAGCGAGGCCATGGCCGACCTGCACGGGGCCCGCCCGGGCACGGTTTACCCCAGCCTTTCAGAGCATTTTCGGGCTCTAGCCCTCGTCAAACCTTCGCAATCAGCTACGTTTTTCATAGCAGGCGTGTGGCGGGACTACTCCCGCCAGTTCGGCACCATCGCCATGGACCTGGCCGATTTCCAGCGCCTGAGCGGCGACACGCGCGTCAACGACCTGGCCCTGTGGCTGGAGCCGGATGCGGACCTGCCGGTGGTGGAACAAGCCCTGCGCGACCTGGCCAACGCCCAGGCCGGCACGCCCGGTGGCGAGGCCGCACGGTTGCTGGAGTTTGGCTCCGCACGGGAAATCCGGGCCACGTCGCTGCGCATCTTTGACCGCAGCTTTGCCGTGACCTACTGGCTGCAGGCGGTGGCGATTGGCATTGGGTTGTTTGGCGTGGCGGCGTCGTTCAGCGCCCAGGTGCTGGCGCGGCGCAAGGAATTTGGCCTCTTGGTGCACCTGGGCCTGACGCGCAGCCAGGTGCTGCGCGTAGTAGCCGCCGAGGGCCTGGCCTGGACCCTGATGGGTGCGCTGGCCGGTATCGGCCTTGGACTGGCCGTGGCCGTGGTGCTGGTGCATGTGGTCAATCCGCAGAGCTTTCACTGGACCATGGAGCTGACCCTGCC
>JAVBYK010000332.1 GCA_030824095.1 bacterium | reverse complement strand
GGATTGAGATGCAGGACCCAATCACTGGCTTGATTCACCACCCCTATGTGGCTCCATCCGGCTTTGACGCGCCCCAGCCGGGTGTTTTCAAGGCGTCCACGGTTTTTTTTCCCACGGTTTCCGCCATGCGCAGCCGCGAGTGGAAGGACAAGTCGGCCTACACCTACGGCCTGCACGGCACGCCGACCACCTATGCGCTGGAAGAACGCCTGTGCACGTTGGAGGGTGGTCTGCAGTGCGTGTTGGCGCCCAGCGGTCTGGCGGCGGTGGCTCTGGTGGCGCTGTCCCTGTTGAAAGCCGGTGATGAGGTCCTGATCCCCGACAACGCCTACGGACCCAACAAGGCACTGGCCGAGGGTGAACTCAAGGACTGGGGTATCACCCACCGCTATTACGACCCCATGGATCCGCAGGACCTGGCATCCAAGATGTCGGATCGCACCCGCCTGGTGTGGGTGGAGGCAGCGGGCTCCGTCACGCTGGAGTTTCCCGATCTGGTGGAACTGGTGCGCATTTGCAAGCACAAGGGTGTGCGCGTGGCGCTAGACAACACCTGGGGAGCCGGCTTGGCGTTCCAGCCGTTCAATCTGCTGCCGGACCAAGAGACGCCCCTCGGTGTGGACCTGTCGGTTCATGCGTTGACCAAATACCCGAGTGGTGGTGGCGACGTGCTAATGGGCAGCGTCATCACCCGGGACACCGGTGTGCATCTGCGCATCAAGCTCACCCACATGCGCCTGGGTCTTGGCGTGGGCGCCAATGATGCAGAAAGCGTTTTGCGCGCTTTGCCCAGCATGGCGCTGCGCTACCAGGCACACGACGAGAATGCCCGAATCCTCGCTCAGTGGTGCGATACGCAACCCGAGTTTGCGCAGGTCCTGCATCCTGCTCTTGCAGGCTCGCCAGGGCATGCGCACTGGAAGGCCCTGTGCAAGAACGGACCCGGCGGTGCCGCCGGTTTGTTCAGCGTGGTGGTTGATGCGCGCTACAGCCAGGACCAAGTCGATGCCTTCTGCGACGCACTCAAACTGTTCCGGCTGGGCTATAGCTGGGGCGGCCCCATCAGCCTGGTGGTGCCCTACGAACTGGAGTCCATGCGCAGTGGCTGGCCCCAGCACCTGGCGCGCGGCACACTGGTGCGCTTCTCGGTGGGCCTGGAGGCCCTAGTGGACTTGCAGGCGGACATTGCCCAGGCACTGCAATTGTTGCGCTGACCCCGTGTTTTCCTCTATAGGCAGGGGATGTCGCAGCCACTAGGCTGTTGACATGAGTCAATTTCCTGCCGTCGACGCGCCCGAGCCCTATATTCCACCGCCTTCCGAGGCGCCCAAAAAACGCATTCGCCCGCTGCGGCCGTCAGACGTGTTGCATTGGCTGACCGCGGGTTGGCAGGACCTGCGCGCCCATCCCGGTATCGGGGCGTTTTACGGGTCTGCGTTCGCTTGCATGGCCATCATTCTGGGCGCGGTATTTCGGTCCAAACCCGAATACACCATGTCGATTGCGTCCGGCTGCCTGCTGCTCGGGCCATTTCTCGCCATGGGTCTGTACGAGGTCAGCCGTCGGCGTGAATTGGGCCTGCCGTCGGAATTGGGTCTGTCGCTGACCTGCTGGGAGCCCCACGTACGCAGCATGGCCATGCTGATCCTGGTGTTGATCGTCCTGGAGTTGTTGTGGGGTCGGGCGTCTCTCGTGGTATTTGCGGTGTTTTTCAACACTGGCATGCCATCCACGAGCAGCGTGATTCAGGCCGTCTTCAATCCGGACAATTGGGAGTTCGTGGCGGCCTACACCATTGTCGGCGGGGCTTTCGCGGTGCTGGTCTTCACCATCACCGTGGTGTCCATTCCCATGATTCTGGATCGCGATACCGATGCCGTCTCCGCCGCCATTACCAGCATCGAGGTGTTCTTCCGCAACACCGGCGTCATGCTCCTGTGGGGGGCAGTCATCACGATGCTGGTGGTGGTGTCCCTGTTGCTGCCGCTGGCTGCCGGCCTGCTGATTGCTGGGCCTTTGCTGGGGCACGCCAGCTGGCATGCCTACCGTGGTTCGGTGGAATGGCTCGCTGATTAGGGGAATGAGCCGGCCCGAGGTGGTACAGTGTCGGCAACTACAGAAAGCACACCTTGGCAACACCCAATTACGGTTACGAGAAACGCCAGAAAGAACTGGCCAAAAAGAAGAAGAAAGAGGAAAAGCTCAAGGAAAAGCATGAACGCAAGGTTCATGGAGCGGGCGACCAGGATGCGCCCGCGGATGAGCAGACACCGGCCGACCCCGGCGCAACACCAGCTGCCGGCGGCAACTGACCATACAGCGGCCTCGGCCGCGCACCTTTACGGTAACTCCAGCAATTGCAGCGCCAGGCGGCGCATAGCCTCCATCGATCGGTCGCTGGGTGCAATCGTGCGTGCCTGGGGGTACTGCCGGAAATTGCGCTGCATGGACTGGCGGTAGACCGGATCGTAGTGCTGGACGAGCAGGTCGTGCACCACCGGGTGCACATTGCCACATTCCACTTTGTCTTTCCATTCCTGGACCAGTGCCTTGCCGCGAAACTCGGCCAGCACGTCCAGCCGTTCGCAGAAATGGGCGCGGTCCTTGACGAAGAAGTCATAGTCTTCCATCAAGAGCGCCACACGCTCGTCCATGGGCAGGTTCAGATCCAGGCAGGGGCTTGCGCGCATGCATTCAACCAACGTGGTGGGCACCGAAACATTGCCCACTTTCTTGCTTTCGCTTTCCACGAACACCGGACGGCTGGGGTCGAAGCGCCGCAGGGCGTCCCAGATCAGCGTGTCGAACCGCTTCTGCGATGGCTGTGGCAAGCCGGGAATGGCGCCCAGCACCGAGCTGCGGTGGTTGGCCAGCGCCTCCAGGTCGAGCACCTGGGCGCCGGCATCGGCCAGCGCGTGCAGCAGCCGTGTCTTGCCAGATCCGGTTGTGCCGCAGACCACACGCCAGTCCAGTGTTGGTGCAATCCTTTGGATGTCCAGTAGCATGGCGGCCCGAAAGGCCTTGTAGCCGCCTTCAACCAGGGTCACACGAAAGCCGATCTGATCCAGGATCAGCGAGAGTGAACCGCTGCGTTTGCCACCGCGCCAGCAATAGGCCAACGGCTTCCAGTCCTTGGGCTTGTCAATCACGTCCCGTTCAATGTGCGCAGCGATGTTGCGCGCCGCGATGGCGGCACCGCGCTTCTTGGCTTCGAACTGGTTGACCTGCACGTACATGGTGCCGACCAGCTTGCGCTCCTCGTCGTTGAGCGTGGGCCAGTTCACCGCACCGGGCAGGTGGTCCAGTGCAAATTCGCTTTCGCTGCGCGCGTCGATGACGGTGTCGAAACTATCCAGCTGGGCCAGGACTTCGGCCGCATTCAAAATGTTCAGGCTCATGCAATCAGTTTTTTCAGGGTGGGCCACACATTGTTGAGGATGATGGGGTGGGCCGCCTCGTTGGGGTGGATACGGTCATTCTGGAACAGCCGCGAGGCATCCGGTCCATCGGCCACACCTTTCAGCAGGAACGGCACCAGCGCGGTCTTGTTGGCCTTGGCAACCGTGGCAAAGGTCGCTGCAAAGCGCGCGGCATAGTCCTGGCCATAGTTGGGGGGCACCTGCATGCCAATCAGCAGTACCTTGGCACCCGAGGCTTGGGCCGCTTGCGCCATGGCCTGCAGATTATCCTGGGTCATCTGCAGCGGCAGGCCGCGTAGGGCGTCATTGCCTCCCAGTTCAATGACCACCAGGGTTGGCTGGTGCTGTGCAAGCAGGGCCGAGAGTCGTGAGCGGCCGCCGGAGGTGGTGTCGCCGCTGATGCTGGCGTTGATGACCTTGGCCGGCAGTTTTTCCTGTGCCATGCGTTGCTCCATCAATGCCACCCAGCCGCTGCCACGTTTGAGGCCATACTCGGCGCTGAGCGAATCGCCCACGACCAGAATCGTGGGCTGGCGCGGTGCTGGCGGTGCCGCCTGGACCAGGAAAGGCCCCGCAAGTCCTGCCAAGACACCCAACGCGATACAGTGTCGTCGAATCAAAGAGAGACCCATGAGTGAAATCATTATTTCTGTCGAGAAGGTAGGCAAATCGGTGACCGACTCCACCGGCACGCTGGAGATCCTGCGTGGCATCGATTTTGCGCTAAATGCCAGAGAGACCGCAGCCATTGTGGGCGCATCGGGTTCCGGCAAGAGCACCTTGTTGTCCATCATCGCAGGTCTGGATACACCCACCACCGGCACAGTGCGTCTGGGGGGTGTGGATTTGTTTGCCATGGATGAGGACGAGCGTGCCGCCCTGCGTGCCAGCAAGGTGGGCTTTGTGTTCCAGAGCTTTCAGTTGCTGGGCAACCTCACGGCGCTGGAAAACGTGATGCTGCCGCTGGAGCTTTCGGGGCGCCGGGATGCCCGCAAGGTGGCCACAGAGATGCTCTCACGGGTGGGCCTGTCACAACGGCTGACCTCCTACCCCAAGGTTCTCAGCGGTGGCGAGCAGCAGCGCGTGGCACTGGCCCGGGCCTTTGTGGTACATCCGGCCGTGTTGCTGGCCGATGAGCCCACCGGCAGCCTGGACTTTGCCACCGGCGAAAAAATCATGGAACTGATGTTTGACCTGAACCGCGAGCAGGGGACCACATTGGTGCTGGTGACCCACGACCGGGGCATCGCCGAGCGTTGCGACCGGCGCATCACCATCGAAGCCGGGCAAATGGCCGAGTAACGGCCGCACGGACGCCAGGTTGGGCAGGACAGAAGCGTGAATACCGAAACCACGCCAACCAACACCCTCGTGGACGCCATCGCACTGGGCCGCGCCCATGCCCGGCGCTTGCGCGACATGTACCGCTCCGCGGGCTGGCCCTGTCTGGACAGTGTGGAGGTGGAGTTGCTGGCGGCAGGCCTGCTGGAGCGGGTCTGCGAACCTGGTGGCCACGACAAGCTGCGCCTGACGGATGCCGGCATTGCGTTTCTGGCCCGGGCTTTTCATTCCAACCGGCAGGCCCGCTCGCGGCACGATGCACTGGTGGACCGGGTGGCGCAGGCCATGCTGCGCGATGGGCGCCTGGTCTGGACGGGCCTGAGCATCCGCTCGCGTCTTCCCACGGCTCCCGAGGAGCCCACGCGCTGGAAGATCTGCATGCCCGATGTGTTTTCCATCCGCAACACCACGGTGGCCGGCTACTTGGAGCCGGTGGTGCACGAGATCAAGGTCAGCCGCGCCGACCTGATGGGCGATCTCAAATCCAAGGACAAACGCGACAGCTACCTGGATGCCGGTGGCCAGTGTTGGTATGTGCTGGGTTGCGACACCAAGGGGCGCCCCTTTGCCGCTGCGGACGAAATCCCCGCGGAGTGCGGTGTCATGCAACTGGAGGGAGACCGCCTGGTGGTGGCGCGCAATGCGCCCAAGCGCGCCGTGGCGGACCTGCCGTTTGCCCTGTGGATGGTGCTGGCCAAGGCCACGCCGCTGCCACCCAGTGCGGACGGGCCCGACGGAGAGCCCAGCCAGGCCATGCTGCGGGAGCGCGGTGACCACCTATAACGTTGCGGTGCGCAACCTGTGCGAGTTTGCCGCCAAGTCCGGCGATCTGGACCTGCGGTTCACGCCTTCGCCCAGTGCCCAGCAGGGGCGTGAAGGGCACCAG
>JAVBYK010000131.1 GCA_030824095.1 bacterium | reverse complement strand
CTCGCAGTCAGCGTGTCAATGCCCACCTGCACCCGGCGCAGGTAGGCATGGTGCAGCTTCCAGTCGGTGGCGTTGTCCCGGCTCCACTCCTTGTCAAAGTGGGCAAGCCACTTGCTGCCGGTGCTGCCCAGCAGCTCCAGGGCCGGGCGCGTGGACCAGGTGGGAACCTGCCGGTGGACCCGCAGGGCCTCCAGGCGGTCGCGTAGCACCGGGTGGGTGTCGCCCTCGTCACTGAGCTGTATCAGGGCTTCGCGCAGTGCCTCGCGGGCGAACTCGTCGGAGAGCGGCTGCGCCAGCAGGGTGCGCATGGCGCCAAACGGTCCTACCGGTTGGGGGCTGCTGGCTGCAGCGCTCCAGTGCAGCGGCCAGAAATGCGTGGCCAACCAGTTGCCCTTGATGGCAATCTCGGTCAGCGCGGCGCCGGCCACTTCGCGCGTGACCAGCTTGCCGGCAATGCGGTCTGCTTCGAACTCATCCTGGCGCGCCATTGCAAACGTCCTGGCCAGAAAGCGGGGAAAGTACCAGCGCAGGAAGGCCTGCGTGGCAGCAGCCATGAGGCCGGTGTCACCACGCATGCCGTGTTCCAGCTTCATCCAGCTCAGCCGGGTGCGGTAGATCCAGGCGGCAAATTGGCCGTGCCCACCGCGCAGGTGGCCGTATTCGTGGGCCATGACGGCCAAAAAGCGTGGCCGGTCAATGGCCAGCAACAGGGGCAGGCCGATGGTCAGGTAATTGGTGGCCCCGCCAAACAGGCCCCAGCGTGGTATCTGGCTGATGCTGGCGTTGAAGCTGCTGTCCAGCAACACATGGTGAATGGGCGGACCCTTGATCTTCTTGCGGATACGCTCCAGGGCTTCAAACAGCGCCGGCGCGTCTGCCGGTGCCAGCGCTGTGCCGGTGGGCGCTTCCAGCCGGAGCCAGAGTGCGCGCAGGCTGGTCCACAGCAGGCCGGCGGCGGTGATGAGCAGCACGACGTGGTAGCCCTTGATGCGACCCTGTGCCATGGCACCTGCAGCCCAGACCAGCAGGGCCACCGCCAGCACGAAGCAACCCACCACCCAGAGATAACCCAAGGCTGCAAAGCCTGCCACGCTGCGCCGGTAGGCTTGGCTGTCGTCCGCGCTGGCCTGTTCGCTCACGCGTACCAAATGAATGAAGTCTGCTCGTTCCACGGCCGCCCCTTAGAAACTGGGCGCTATCTTAGCCGTGTCGGTTGGTGGGGCTATAGCGAAACCGTTTCCCCATCCTGGGGTATGCGCAGACGTTCCGCCAGGCCCGCATGGCGTGCTGCTTGCAACAGGTCGGCACGCGTCACGGGGCAATGGCTGATGGCTTCCAGGTGGTTGGCTATCACGGTGCCAGTGGACAGCCGCGAGAAGGCGATCACCTCGTCCAGGCCCATGATGATGTCTTGCCCCACATCAAACCGCGCTCCACCGGCGGGGATCACGCTGACCTCTGGTTGGAGCGTGCGCACAAAGTTCTGGACGCCCAGCGTCAGGATCGTGTCGCCCGCCAGGTACAGGCTGGGCTCGCCTGGTATTTCCAGAAAGTAGCCCACGCCGTGTTCCATGAAACGGCCCACCAAGCCCTCCCCGTGGGTGCATGGAACGGTGCGGATGCGGCCCTCAAATAGCGGGCTGGCCTGCGCATGCGACTCTGGCAGGGCGAGCACCTGGATTCCGCGCTTCTTCAAATACAGGGCGTCGTGTGGTGTGCAGATGACGGGAATGTTTCGATCGCGCAGCCACTGTTTGCCAGGACCGTCCAGATGGTCGAAGTGGCCTTTCTGGCAGTGGGTAATGAGGCAGTGGGTTACCTGCTCCAGCACGGCAGCCGCTTGCAGTGGCAAGTCAACGATTGGGTTGCGTTGCCGTTGGCCATCCAGCAGTCGCAAGGGCGGCAATGCGTGGCGGGGTGCCAGCATCGGATCGACCAGAATGTGGCGATGGCCCAGGTGCAGGACGATGGTGGCGTTTCGGAGTTGGGTAATTTTCATGGTGGTTCCTTGTATGTGCCTGCATTGTTGGGATGAACGGTGTTCGCATACCATGTCGTTATTGCCATTTTTAATGCCTGAATTGCCACATGAAGATCCAACCCAGAGCCACACGTCCGATGCGCATTGCCGTTCTGGCCTACCCCGGCTGCATGGGCACGCAGGTGTTTGCCATTTCGGATTTGCTGGGAATGGCCGGCCACATGGGGCAAGCCTTGCAGCCCGGTAGCGATGTGCCGTACGCGTTGCAGCTCATCGGGCTGCGTGCCCGCACGGTGACCATGGCGGGGGGCATTTCCGTGGCCGTGCAGCGGCCCGGGTCCGGCTGTGACCTGCTGGTTGTGCCTGGCATGGATATCAGCAGCCTGAGCGCATGGAGCGATAAGCTGGAGCCGTTGGGCCGCGAGCTGGCCTATATCCGCAAGACCTTTGCACAAGGGACGCCCGTGGCCGCCGTGTGCGTGGGTAGCTTTCTGTTGGCTGAGGCCGGCTTGCTGGACGGGCGCAAGGCCACAACGGCCTGGTTGTGCGCGCAGCAGTTTGCCAGCCGCTACCCTGGCACCGAACTCAGCGCCGATGCGGTGCTGGTTGAGGACGGTGCGGTCACCACCACGGGAGCGGTCAGCTCGGCCTTCGATCTGGCCATTCACCTGGTCAAGAAACTATGGGGTGCCAGGGTGGCAACGGCCACTGCACGCGTGGCACTGGTGTCGGCCCGGCCGGCCAGCCAGGCGCCGTTTGTGGACCCTGGTCTGCTGGCGCCGAGCCTTCCTGCGTTTTCGCAGGGGGTGGCGCAGTGGCTGGGCACGCGTCTGGCACAGCCCTATGACCTTGAACGCCTGGCGAAGGCGTTTCATGTGAGTGCCCGCACGCTGCTGCGGCGCGTGAAGGCAGAAACCGGGAACTCCCCCTTGGCTTTGCTGCAGCAGGCGCGGGTTGAGAAAGCCAAGCAACTGCTGACCGGAACTTCATGGAGCATTGCGCGCATCACCGAAGCCGTGGGGTATGCCGATGTGCCCAGCTTTTCCCGGCTGTTTGCCAGCCGGGTCGGCGAGACGCCAGCGCGCTACCGGCGTCGTTAAGGGATGGGCGTGCCCTTCTGGATAATCAGCGATTCAATTGGGGGCAGGCCTGTGACGTCTGCTGGGCCATTCCGGCATCGGGAGACATTGTGAGCAGTACATTTTCCAACTGGCGTTCGGTTCGCAAATGGGAGTCCAACTTTGCGCACAAGCTGCGGCAACGCAGGACTCTGTGGCTGCACGGGCTATGGATAGGCCTGATCACATTGGCAGTGACCTGGGGTGTTTCTGCATTGCAGTCGGTGCTGGGCGTTGACTCACTGGCCGTGCGCTATCTGGTTTCCCTCGGAGCGGGCTACGCCGTCTATCTGGTCATCTTGCGCATCTGGGCAGCGGCGCTGCTGGAGCGCGTCCGAGCGGATGGAGCAGACCTGTCTGGCGTGGATATTCCCGACATGGGTGGAGGTGGTTGTGCCAGGTCTGAACTGCCATCGGTTCACAGCGGTGGTGGGGGCGACTTTGGCGGTGGCGGCGCATCCGGTGACTACGCGGTTGATGTGCCGGGCGTGCCCGATGGTGTCGTTGATGTGGCGGGTAGCGCCATCGACGTCGCGGCGGGCAGTGACGAAGCAGCTATTGTGGTTGTGCCGGTGGTTGGCATATTCCTGATCGCATGCGCGCTGGTCTTTGGCGCTGGGTCCCTGGTGCTGCTGTACTTTGGTTGGGAGGTCTTGCTGGCGGTTGCGGTGGAGTTGGCGTTTTCCTATGCGTCTGCCCGGGCCGCAGTGCGCGTGACGCGTGCGGGCTGGGTCAGCACCGCCGTGCGCCTGACCTGGAAGCCGCTAGCCGGTGCGCTGGTGTGTGCCGTCACGCTGGGGGCGGCCATTGACCATTTTCTGCCCAGTGCGCATACCCTGCCCCAGGCGTTGAAAGTCCTCAAGGCACAGCTTCAGGATTCCAGATAGGGGCGAGCATCATCGGCTGGGGTTAGGCGTCGAAGTCGTCCGCTCGGCGGTTTCGGGAGCGCTGAACCAACAGGGTGATCAGCAGGGATGCCGCTGCCGATCCGGTCATCACCGGGGAGGCCAACAGCAATTGCGCGAGCCCATCAACGGCGTGGACGCTGACCTGTTGCACGTGGTTGACCAGCGTGATCACGTCACGGGCCTGCACGTTGCGGGCATCTTCCACACGCACATGCAGATCCGGCCAGCCGCTGCGAAACCGGATGCTGGCAAAGATGCCATTGGCCACCGCAACGAGTGAGAGCACACCCAAGGGCTTGATCAGATGCTCCAACAGGCGGCGGCGTTCGGCCGGTGGTGCAATTTCATAGACTTGGCCCACCAGTTGCGCAATGGCTGCTTCAGATACCGAGCTGGTGGGTGATGTCAGTGCCGTGCGTGGCGGCTGAGGGATGGTATTCATGGGATTCTCTCCTTGGTGGTTCGCCACCTGGGGCAACCAGCATACGTCAGAGAGCGATCCATCCCGTTTCTGCACGGTGTGGAAATGCAACGCGATGTAAATGGCCGGCTGAGAATGGAAAAAGGGCGCCAGGTTTCCCTTGGCGCCCCCAACCGACCAGCGGTTTGAATTCAGATTACTTGGTTGCCGCTTCAGCAGCAGGCTTGGCTTCGGCCTTCTTTGCTGGTGCCGGTTTGGCCTTCTTGGTAGCAGCTGGCTTGACCGTATTTCCGGTGTCTGCCGGTGCGGCAACAGGCGCTGTGGCAGCGGGTGCGGCTACGGTGGCGGCGGGTGCCGGTGTCGGTGCGGGCTTTGCTGCGGCAGCCGGAGCTTGCGCAAAGGATGCAACGGCAACGCCAGACAAAACGGTGGCAGCGATCAGGGATTTGATTTTCAACATGGTTTACTTTCACTCACTAACGACAGTCGCATAAGCTCCGACCATCTCGAGCGACCCGACTTGTTCGTCAGGCTTGTACCTGCAACGCCGGGTTACTGCGGACGTTGACCCCGTTTACTTTTGCTTACCTGTTAATGGATTCAGCAGTTTCAGGGTGCTCTCGTCCGCCTTGCCTGCGAAGAAGGTCGTCAGGGCCTGCTTGAACACGGTCTCGGTGGGCGATGCTGCGGAGAACAGGGTCATGCACGAACGGAACTTCATGTCGTCCGGCGAACCCAGAATCTCGTAGGCATTGGCATTTCTCTGCACCAGCATCAGCTTGGAGCATTCGATCAATCGGGCTCCCAGAAGCGGGTGTGCAATATAGGCCTTCGCCTCGTCCATCGATTCGATGCCGTAGTACTTGGCCATCGGGCTGCGGCCCAACTCCTTGAGCTGGGGAAAAATGAACCACATCCAGTGTGTTTCCTTGTGCCCCATCGACAACTCCGCAACGACGGTGTGATAGACGGCGGCCTGGGCTTCGACAAATCGCGCGAGGCCCTGAGTGGAGTGGTTCATGAATGCTTTATGTGTGTCGTGCGGCCCTCAGTATGACGGAGGGGTGGGGGCAACCTGCTGCCAACCCTCGGGGCAGTACTGGGTGTAGGGATAGTACTGCCCAACCGACTTGCAAAAGTACCAGGCGTTGGCAGGTTGGGGCGGCGGCGAGATCACGGCGGGCGGCGCGATATAGGTGGGAGCGGGTTGTACGTAGGTGACCGATGGAGG
>JAVBYK010000316.1 GCA_030824095.1 bacterium | reverse complement strand
GTGTTGAACAGCTCATGCGGCTCGTCGCCCACGTCGTGGGGCTTGACCTTGAGCAGCACCGTGCCCAGGTAGGGCACAAAATACACCGACACCAGCCAGCTCAGCACCAACGCCAGCACCGTCACGCCAAAGATCGCAAAGGTGTATTCGCCGGTGGACGACTTGGCAATACCGATGGGCAGAAAGCCCACCGCCGTGATCAGCGTGCCGGTCAGCATGGGCATGGCCGTGATCTCATAGGCGAAGGTCGCGGCGCGCACCTTGTCCCAGCCCTCCTCCATCTTGCGCACCATCATCTCGACGGCAATGATGGCGTCATCCACCAACAGGCCCAGCGCAATGATCAGCGAGCCCAGCGAAATCTTGTGCAGGCCAATGCCCCAGTAGTTCATGCCCAGAAAGGTCACGGCCAGCACCAGCGGGATCGTGATGCCCACCACCAGACCCGGGCGCATGTCCACGTAGTAGCGGTTGTACCAGTGGGTGCTGTTGCTGCGCTTGTGCAGACCCAGGCTGATGAAGCTCACGGTCAGCACAATGGCAATGGCCTCAATCAGCACGCCCACAAATTCGTTGACCGACTTGGCCACCGCCGTCGGCTGGTCCTGCACCTGAACCAGATGCAGACCGGCTGGCAGAGTGGACTCAATTTTCTGGGTCGCCGCCTTCAGCGATTTGCCCAGGGCGATGATGTCTCCACCCTTGGCCATGGAAACGCCCAAGGCAACCACCTGCTTGCCCTGGTGGCGCACCTTGGGTGCCGGTGGATCGATGTAGTCGCGCTTGATCTCGGCAATATCACCCAGGCGCAGCTGATTTCCCGTGCTGCCGCGAATGGGCATGGCCTTCAACTGCTCCACGGCCTGGAACTGGCCACCCACACGGACCTGCACCACATCCAGCGGCGTCTGGATGGCGCCCGCCCCCTCCACCGCGTTCTGCTGGGCCAGTTGGGCCAGCACCTGGTTCATGTCCAAACCTAGCTGGGCCAGTCGCTTCTGCGAGATCTCGACGTACAGCTTCTCGTCCTGCACCCCCATCAGCTCGACCTTGTTCACGTCGGCTACCTTCAGCAGCTTCTGGCGTATATCGTCGGCAAAGGTCTTGACCTCGGCGTCGGTGAATCCATCGGCTTCGAGCGCGTAGATGACGCCAAACACGTCACCAAACTCGTCATTGAAGAATGGCCCTTGCACGCCGGCAGGAAGGGTGGCGCGGATATCGCCCACCTTCTTGCGCACCGTGTACCAGGTGTTGGCCACATCGGAGCCCCGCGTGGAGTCCTTCACCTGGAACAGGATGGTGGATTCGCCCGGCTTGGAGTAGCTGCGGATCTTGTCGGCGTTGGGCACCTCCTGCAGTGTGCGCTCCACCTTGTCGGCCACCTGCTCGGCCATCTGCTGGGCCGTGGCGCCGGGCCAGAAGGCACGCACCACCATCAGGCGGAAGGTGAATGGCGGGTCTTCATCCTGGCCGAGCTGGAAAAATGCGCTGGTGCCCAGCACCATCAGCACAATCATCAGGAAGCGGGTCAGCGGGGCGTGGTCTACCGCCCAGCGCGAGAGGTTG
Organism: bacterium; assembly: GCA_030824095.1. Lineage (GTDB taxonomy): Bacteria > Pseudomonadota > Gammaproteobacteria > Burkholderiales > Burkholderiaceae_C > Allorhodoferax. The sequence goes on along the minus strand of JAVBYK010000316.1, from coordinate 4,167 downwards.
AACCCTTTTTCAGGGTGCAGGTGTTGTTCTTTCATGGCTGCCTCACTTTGCAGCCGAAGCAGGAGTTGCTACTGATTTAGTAGCATCCTGTGCAGTATTCACGAGGGCTGGAGCCTTCTTTTCCTTGTAAACGCTGACCTTCTGGCCGGGCGACAGCACATGCACGCCGGCAGACACCACCTGCATGCCCGGCTGCAGGCCGGCCGCCACCACCACGTCATTGCCATCGGCGGTTGCGATTTCGATCGGCTGCAGCTTCACCGTCATGCTGGCCGTGTCCAGCACCCACACCGCAGACGACTGGCCGTCCTGGCGCAGCGCGCTGGTTGGCAGCTTGATGACCGGCGTACCGCTGCGGTCCAGCGCATGCGGCAGCACCGCCACGGTGGCACCCAGCGCCAGGGCATCCTGCGTGGGCAGGGAAACCTTCACCGCAAAGGTCCGGGTCACCGGGTCGGCACTGGCGGCCACCTCACGCACGGCACCCTTCAGCGCGGCTGTGGCGCCCCAGGGGCGCACATCCACCGCCGTGCCCAGCTTGATCTGCGACACCTTGTCTTCCGGCACGGCAAACACCACATCGCGTGGCCCGTCCTGGGCAATGCGCACCACCGGCGTGCCGGCCGCCACCACCTGACCCGGCTCGGCCTCCACCGCCGTCACGACACCCGATACATCCGCCACCAAGGTGGTGTAGGCGGCCTGGTTGCCCTGCGCCGCCCCCTGGGCCAGCGCCTGGTCCAGCTGGGCCTGCGCCGCCTTCAGGGCCGCATCACGGCGCTCCAGTTCGGCGCTGCTGATGAAGTTCTTCTCCCGCAGGTCCGAAAAGCGCTTGAAATCAGCCGCCGCGAGATCCCGGTTGGTCTGGGCCGCATTCACCTGGGCCTTGGCAGCCTGGGCCGCCAGCTGGTAATCCTGGGGGTCCAACTGAGCCAGCACCTCGCCCGCGCGGACCCGCTGCCCCAGTTCGGCCTGGCGCCGCACGATCTTGCCACCCACCCGAAAACCCAGGCGGGATTCGACGCGGGCCCGCACCTCGCCAGCGAATTCACCGCCAGAGCGCATGCCTTCCACGCCAACGGTCACCACCTTGACGGCACGGATGGGTTCTTCGGAAGGGGCTGGCCGGGAGCATGCGCTCAGGGCAATGGCTGCGGCGACCAGGGTCAGCGCGAGGGTAGGACGTGTGAATGGCATGGCAGGACGGCTAAAGAGGGCTGAATGGATGGGGAACTCGTTTAATGACCAATTGGTTAGTAATTTATTCTAAACGAGAATACCTGTCAACCGGGGTGCCTGCCCGGCCGGAAATCACGCGCGGAAAAACGCCGCCCCGGCGCCGGTCCGGGGCGTGATCCACCGGTGTGTTCGCCTTCAGTCGTAGGCGATGACGGCCTTGCCCTGGGCGGCCTGGGCCCGCCAGCCTGCCAGGGCGGCATCACTGGGGTAGAAACGTGCGTTCTCCCCCAGTTGCAGATCGGCTGTCGCACCGACGCAGGGTGCCATGGGGTCATTGGTGGGGGCTTCAGCGGCCTCATCCACCACCCGCCGTACGGCCAGGCGCACGGCCAGGCCGCGCACCAGTTCGCCATGCTCGGTGACCTCCTTCTGCGCCGGAAACTCGCGCACCAGGCGCGCCACGTCCGGCCCCTTGCCATCCCCATCGGCGTCCACCGCCACGCGCAGGTATTTGCCGAAGCGGCAGCGCGCCTGCTCCAGGTCCCAGATCTGCGTGACGGTGAGCTGCTTGCCGCCGGAGAAACGGTCGTTCTGCACCTTGCCCATGACGATGATCAGTTCGTCGTCCTTGAGCTGGTTCTTGTGCGCAATCAGCAGCGACTCCTCGGCGCGCGCCTCGATCGCGGCCGACTTGTCGTCCAGCTTGAACAGCCCCAGCTTGCCGCGCTGGCCGTTGATGACACGCAGATCGGTCACGATGCCAGCCAGCAGCTGCGGCTCGCGCGTGTCCAGCAACTCGTCCAGTTGCCGCTTGGCAAAACGGCGCACTTCCAGCGTGACCTCGTCAAACAGGTGGCCCGACAGGTAGAAACCAACCGCCGTCTTCTCGTAGGTCAGCCGCTCCTTGATGCCCCAGGGCATGGCGTCTACCAGATCGGGCTCCTGCGTGCTGGAGCCATGGTCGTCATCGCCGCCCATGTCGAACAGACCGTGCTGGTTGGCGTTCGCCGCAGACGCCGCCGCGAAGTCAAAGGCCCGGTCGATCGACGCCACCAGCGACGCGCGGTTGAGCTGCAAGGTGTCAAAGGCGCCGGCCTTGATCAGTGCCTCCACGCAGCGCTTGTTCAACCGGCTGCGGTCCACCCGGCGGGCAAAGTCAAACAGGCTGGTGAACGGCCCCTCTTCACTGGTGGGCCCCTTGCCTTCGCGCGCCGCGACGATGGCGTCAATCGCCTGCTGGCCGGTGCCCTTGATGGCACCCAAGCCGTAGCGGATTTCCTTGTTGGAGATGGGCTCGAAGCGGTAGCGACCGCGGTTGATGTTGGGCGGCTCAAAGCTCAGGCCCATCTTCTCGGCGTCTTCAAACAACACCTTCAACTTGTCGGTGTCGTCCATTTCCACCGTCATGTTGGCGCAGAAGAACTCGGCCGTGTAGTGGACCTTGATCCAGGCCGTGTGGTAGGCCAACAGTGAGTAGGCGGCGGCGTGCGACTTGTTGAAGCCGTAGCCCGCGAACTTCTCCATCAGGTCGAAGATTTCGTCGGCCTTGGCCTCGTCGATGTCGTTCTTGGCGGCACCGGCGCGGAAGATGGCACGGTGCTCGGCCATCTCCTCGGCCTTCTTCTTGCCCATGGCGCGGCGCAGCATGTCGGCGCCACCGAGTGAGTAGCCGCCCAGGATCTGCGCGGTCTGCATCACCTGCTCCTGGTAGACCATGATGCCGTAGGTCTCGGACAGCATCTCGGCCACCAGCGGGTGCGGGTATTCGGTGACCTCGCGCCCATGCTTGCGCGCCACGAAGCTGGGAATCAGGTCCATGGGGCCGGGACGGTACAGCGCGTTCAACGCAATCAGGTCTTCCAGCCGGGACGGCTTGGCGTCCTTGAGCATGCGCTGCATGCCCGAGCTTTCAAACTGGAACACAGCCTCGGTCTTGCCGTCCGAAAACAGCTTGTAGACCCGGGCATCGTCCAGCGGCAGGTTCTCATAGGCAAAGTTCTCCTGCCCCGGATGGCGCTTGATGATGAATTCGCGCGCAATCTCCAGAATCGTCAGCGTGGCCAGACCCAAGAAGTCGAACTTCACCAGGCCAATCGCCTCCACGTCATCCTTGTCGTATTGACTCACCGCCGATTCGCTGCCCGGCTGCTGGTACAGCGGACAGAAGTCGGTCAGCTTGCCCGGCGCAATCAGCACGCCGCCGGCATGCATGCCGATGTTGCGGGTCATGCCTTCGAGCTTGCGTGCCAGTTCCAGCAAGGTCTTGACGTCTTCTTCCTTGGCCTCGCGCTCGGCCAGGATGGGTTCGGCCTCACTGGCGTAGACGTACTTGTCGCTCTTCTTGCCGTCGGTGGGCGGCAGCTGCAGCGTGACATTGGTGCCCGGCTTGTTGGGGATGAGCTTGGAAATGCCATCGCAAAACGTGTAGCTCATGTCCAGCACGCGGCCCACGTCGCGCACCACACCGCGCGCGGCCATGGTGCCGAAGGTGGCAATCTGGCTCACCGCGTCCTTGCCATATTTTTCCTTCACATAGTCGATCACCAGATTGCGGTTGGTCTGGCAGAAGTCGATGTCGAAGTCGGGCATGGACACCCGTTCAGGGTTCAAGAAGCGCTCGAACAGCAGTTTGTAGCGGATCGGGTCCAGGTCGGTGATCTTCAGCGCATAGGCGACCAGCGAGCCGGCGCCGGAACCCCGCCCCGGGCCTACCGGGCAGCCGTTGTTCTTGGCCCAGTTGATGAAGTCGCCCACGATCAGGAAGTAGCCCGGAAAGCCCATCTTCAGGATGGTGGCCAGCTCGAACTCCAGCCGCTCCAGGTACTGGGGCATCTGCTTCTCGCGCTCCACCGGATCGGGATACAGGTGCGCCATGCGCTCCTTGAGACCCTCATGCGAGGCGTAGCGGAAATACTCCTCCGGCGTCATGCGCTGGCCATTGACCAGCGGCGTCGGGAAGTCCGGCAACTGCGGCTTGCCCAGCACCAG
>JAVBYK010000091.1 GCA_030824095.1 bacterium | reverse complement strand
ACCATCGTCGACGTGACCGGCCTGCAGATTACCGACCCGCTGGCCTTCGAGGCCGAGGTCAGCCAGTGGCCTGGCGTGGTGACGGTAGGCGTGTTCGCCTTCCAGCGGGCCCAGGTGTGCCTGCTGGGCACTGCCAGCGGCGTGAAGACGCTGACGTTTTAAGCAGGGGGGCCTTTCGGCCCTAGAAACTGATGCCAGCCGGGTTGGATGGGCTGGCGGGCGGTGGCGGCTGGTAGGCGGGTTCGGATGCCGCTGCCTGGGGCTTGGCTTCGGCCTTGCCATTGGCGGCCGGCACTGCCTGAACCACAACCAGTGGAGTTGGCTCGGGCCGCTTGTAGCCCGGGGGCAGCATGGAGGTCTTGGGATAGCCTGCGGCATCCAGGTATTGGGTCCATTCCAGATCGGACATCCCCTTGATCCGCTGGGTTCCGATGGTCAGATAGGGCAAGGACGTGTCGCCGGTCAGGCGTTGCAGGTAGCCGCGGTCTTCCGCCGTGGTGACGGTCCGCTCGGTGAAGGGTATGCCGCGTCCGCTCAGGAATGCACGTCCGGAATCGCACGGTGCGCACTGGGTGGACGTGTAGAGCACAACGGGGTATTTGGCGACGACCTGACGCAACTCGAACGGCAGTCCGGTGTTGGGGTTGGCGGCTGCAGCGCCGACGCCGGTGGTGGCAACTTTGCCCTGTTCGGCATTGACCGGGGGTTTGTCAGAGAACGTGACCTTGCCATCGGCGCCCACAATGCGGTAAATGGTTTGTGCCTGCACGCCCATGGCTGAACCGAGCAGCGCCGCGCTGCCCAGCAGGATTGCGATGGTGTGGTGTTTCATGTGGGTCTTCCTCGTAATTGAGCCGGGTGATTGCGTTGTCAGGGCCAAGGCCATCATGGTGCCATACCTTGGTGGCGCAGCAAAGCATCCAGCGTGGGCTCGCGGCCGCGAAATGCCTTGAAAGACTCCATGGCAGGGCGGCTGCCGCCGGCTTCCAGAATGGCCTGGCGGTACTTTTGGCAGGTTTCCAGGTTGGGCATACCGTCGGCGCCGGCGGTTTCCTCAAAGGCGGCATAGGCATCGGCGCTCAGCACTTCGGCCCATTTGTAGCTGTAGTAGCCGGCCGCGTATCCACCCGCAAAGATGTGGCTGAAGGTGTGGGCCGTGCGGCTCCATACCGGGGGTGTCATGACGGCCACTTCCGCGCGCACCTGGTTGAGCAGGGGCAAGAAATCCTGCTGCGGGTCTTGGGCCGTGTGCAGCAGCATGTCGAACAGTGAGAACTCGATCTGGCGCAGGGTCTGCAGGCCGCTCTGGAAATTGCGTGCGGCCAGCATCTTGTCGAACAGTGCGCGCGGCAATGGTTCGCCGGTCTGCACATGGGAGGTCATGTGGCGCAGCACGCTCCATTCCCAGCAGAAGTTTTCCATGAACTGACTGGGCAGTTCCACCGCGTCCCACTCCACACCGCTGATGCCCGACACGTCGTGCTCGTTCACTTGGGTCAGCATGTGGTGCAGGCCGTGGCCGAACTCGTGGAACAAGGTGGTCACGTCGTCGTGCGACAGCAGGGCGGGTTGGCGCACGCCATCAACCTCCACGCCGTCGGCAAAATTGCAGACCAGGTGTGCCACCGGGGTCTGCAGCTGGCCGGTGTCGGGGCGCAGCCATCGGGCGCAGACGTCATCCATCCAGGCACCACCACGCTTGCCGGCGCGTGCGGTGGGGTCCAGGTAGAACTGGCCGACCAGATGGGTGCCGTTGGCGTCGCTGCGTTCAATGCAGTAGAACTCGACATTGGCATTCCAGACAGGCGCCTGGTCGCGGCGAATGGCAATGTCAAACAGGGTCTCGGCGATCTTGAACAGGCCCGCGAGCACTTTGGGGAAGGTGAAGTACTGTTTAACTTCCTGTTCGCTGAAGGCGTAACGCGCTTCCTTGAGTTTTTCTCCGATGTAGGCCCAGTCCCAGGGTTGCGGATCCTCCAGTTGGAGCTGCTCCTTGGCAAAGCTGCGCAGGTCGGCCAGGTCCTTTTCGGCAAACGGGCGGGCCTTGTGCGCCAGATCGCGCAGGAAGGTGATGACCGCATCGGGTGATGGAGCCATCTTGGGCACCAGCGACAGCGTGCCGAAGTTCGGGTAGCCCAGCAAGACCGCTTCTTCCTGGCGCAGCGCCAGAATCGCGTGAATGTTCTGCGTGTTGTCGAACGCGCGTGCCGCCTCATCGGCCTGGTCGGAAGCCCGGGTGACATAGGCGCGGTACAGCACGGCGCGCAGTGCGCTGCTGTGGGCGAACTGCATCACCGGCAGGTAACACGGCATCTTCAGGGTCAGCTTGTAGCCGTCCTTGCCCTCGGCCTGCGCGGCGGCGCGGGCGGTCTGCTGCACATCGTCGGGCACGCCGGCCATTTCGGCAACGCTGGCGTAGTAGCTGAAGGCGTCGGTGGCGTCCAGCGTGTTCTCGCTGAACTTCTGGCTCAGGGCCGCCTGCTGCTCTTGGATTTCGGCAAAGCGGTCGCGCGCAGCACCGGTCAGCTCCGCGCCGCCCAGCACGAAGTTGCGCATGGCGTTCTTGTGGGCCTGGCGTTGCTCGGCGTTCAGCGCCTGCACGTCAATGGTCTTGTACTTGGCGTACAGGCGTTCATCGGCGCCCAGGCGGGTCCAGAACTCGGTCACAGTGGGCAGGGCGGCGTTGTAAGCGGCGCGCAGCTCCGGCGTATCGGCCACACTGTTGAGGTGGCTGACCGCACCCCAGGCGCGCCCCAGCTTCTCGGTGGCCACGTCCAGTTCCCTGGCAATCGATTCCCACTGCGCCGGGAAATCCGCAGCCGTAACCGTTTCCAAGGCCCGGCTGGAGTCCGCCAACAGCACGTCGATGGCGGGCATCACATGCTCGGGGCGGATCTGGTCAAACAGGGGCAGGGGCGAGGAACTCAGCAGTGGATTCATGCGCGTCCTGCCTCGCGCTCTGCCGCCTCGATGGTGTTGACCAGCAGCATGGTGATGGTCATGGGGCCGACGCCACCCGGCACCGGTGTGATGTAGCCCGCCACCTGCTTGACGCCTTCAAAGTCCACGTCACCGCAGAGCTTGCCTTCATCGTTGCGGTTCATGCCGACGTCAATCACGACGGCACCAGGTTTGACCATGTCAGCGGTCAGGACGTTGCGCTTGCCGACGGCCGCAACCACGATATCGGCCTGGCGGGTCATGGCACCCAGATCGGCCGTGCCGCTGTGGGTGATGGTGACGGTGGCGTTGGCCTGCAGCAGCATCATGGCCATGGGCTTGCCGACGATGTTGGAGCGGCCGATCACCACGGCGTGCTTGCCGCGCAGGTTCTTCATGCCAATAGATTCCAGCATCTTCATGCAGCCGTACGGCGTGCAGGCCTTGAACCCGGTCTCACCCACCATCAGCGCTCCGGCGCTGGCCACGTGGAAGCCGTCCACGTCCTTCGCCGGCGAGATGGCTTCAATCACCTTGTGGTCGTCAATGTGGCCGGGCAGGGGCAACTGCACCAGGATGCCGTGGATGGCGGGATCGTTGTTCAGGGCGTCCACGCGGGCCAGCAGTTCGGCCTCGGTCATGCTGGCGTCGTATTTTTCCAGCACGGAATGCAGGCCGGCGTCCTGGCAGGCCTTGACCTTGTTGCGCACATAGACCTGACTGGCCGGGTTCTCGCCCACCAGCACCACGGCCAAGCCGGGGGTGATTCCGCGGGCCTTGAGGGCGGTGGTGCGTGTGGCAACGTCTTCACGCAGTTGTTTGGACAGGGCAACGCCGTCGATGATCTGGGCTGTGGTGGTGGTCATAGTGGGCTTTCGAATTAAAAACGCCCGCAGTCCTTGCGGGGCGGGCGTGAGATGCTATGAATGTCGGATCGTCAGGATTTGGGGGCGTTTTGTCCCAATGCAATCTTCAGCAGGTCGGCAACCGTATTGGCACTGAGCTTTTCCATGATGTTGGCACGGTGCGCTTCCACTGTCTTGATGCTGATGCCTAAATCGTCGGCAATCTGCTTGTTCAGGCGGCCGGCGACGATGCGCTCTAGCACCTGGGATTCGCGCAGTGTCAGCTTGGACAGCAGGGCGTCGCGGCTGGCAGCGGTCTGGTAATCGGCGAACGAGTCCTTGGCATGGTCCAGCATGCGCTCCACCAGACCCACCAGTTGGTCTTCGTTGAACGGCTTCTGGATGAAGTCCATGGCGCCCTTCTTCATGGTGTCGACCGCCATGGGCACGTCGCCGTGGCCGGTGATGAAGACGATGGGCAGCGGCGACTTGGCTTCGATCAGGCGGTTTTGCAATTCCAGGCCTGTCATGCCACCCATGCGGATGTCCACGATCAGGCAGGCGACCTCGCGTGCGTCGTAGCGGCTGAGGAAAGATTCCGCAGAATCAAAGCATCGCACGCGAAAGCCCTTGCCCTCCAGCAGCCACTGCAGCGAGTCGCGCACGGCTTCGTCATCGTCTACTACGTAAACAGTACCTTTTTTCGGAAGCAGGCTCATTCAGATTTCCAGGGTTCTAGTTGCTTTTTCGCGGATGTTGCGTCAAACCGGCGCTAACTTCTGTTAGCGGTATCCAGAATGAAAATCGGCACCCCGACACTTCGCCGCCATTGTAGAGGTTCTCTGCCGACATTCTTCCCAGGTGGGATTCCACGATGGAGCGGCACAAAGACAGGCCAATGCCCATGCCGTCGGCCTTGGTGGAGTAGAAGGCCTCGTACAGGCGGGCCTGCACTTCCGGGGCCAGGCCCTTGCCGGTGTCCTGCACGGAAAACTCCACCACGCGCTTGTCGTCGATGGTCTTGGGCACCACGCGCAGCTCCACAATCCGCTGCGAGGTCTGGCGCAGCGCCATGTCGATGGATTCTGCCGCGTTGCGTAGCAGGTTGATCAGCACCTGTTCGATCAGGATAGGGTCCACCATCAGCGGCGGCAGGCGCGCGGCCACATAGTGGTTCAGGCGCACATTGAAGCGGCGCAACTCGATTTCGGCCAGTTCCACGGCCTCGCTGACCATGGAGCTGACCTCCGAAGGCGTGCGGTTGGGTTCGCTGCGCTTCACGAAGGAGCGGATGCGCTGAATGATCTGGCCGGCACGCTGGGCCTGTCGGGCGGTTTTCTCCAGGGCGCCCAACAGTTCCTCTTCGGTGATCTGCTGGGCCTGGATGCGCGAGACCATGCCGTTGCAATAGTTGTTGATGGCGGTCAGTGGCTGGTTCAGCTCGTGCGCCACGCTGGAGGCCATTTCGCCCATGGTGATCAGTCGGCTGGCGGACTGGGCGCGCTCGGTCTGGCTGGCGGACTGTTCCTCGGCGATGCGCCGGGACGTGATGTCGGTGGCAATCACCATTTGTGCCAGGCGGCCATCCACCCAGCTCAGGTAGCGGCTGCGCACTTCCAGCCACTTGTCCAGTTCGGCGATATAAATCTCGGCGCTCTCGGTTTCCGTGTCCGGCAAGGCCGTGGTGGGCAGGCCCGCAAAGGAGTCCACGCTGTCGGTGGATTCATCGGTGGTGGGGCTGGCGGGCACACCAGCCTCAGCGATCAGCTGCAGATGCCCCTGGGTCTGCGTGCCAAACCATTGTCGGTACAGCTTGTTGGCAAACAGCAGCTCGTCACTGCCCAGCGGTGCCACAGAGATCGAGGCGTCCAGCGCCTCCAGCACGGTGGTGAAACGCTCGTGCGATGCTGACAACTGTTCCCGCACCCGGTTGGGCTCGGTGATGTCGGTCATCGAGGTCATCCAGCCGGTCTG
>JAVBYK010000336.1 GCA_030824095.1 bacterium | reverse complement strand
GGGCTCAGGCGGGCGCGCACGGTGGCGTGGTAGGCGTTGAGCCAGGCAATCTCGTCGCTGCGCAACAGGCTTGCATCGATGCAGCGGGTGTCGATGGGACACAGCGTCAGGGTCTCGAACTCCAGGAAGTCACCAAACGGCTCATCGGTGGCGGCAGGCACATTGAGCACCAGGTTTTCAATGCGCACGCCCCACTGGCCGGCGCGGTACAGACCCGGCTCGATGGACGTGATCATGCCCGGCTGCATGGCCATGTTGGCATCGGGAATGGCCTTGGAAATGCTTTGCGGGCCTTCGTGCACGTTGAGAAAATAACCAACCCCGTGGCCAGTGCCGTGGCCGTAATCCATGCCCTGTTCCCACAGCGGTGCACGGGCCAGCGCATCCAGCATCGGCGACAGCGTGCCCAGCGGAAAGCGGGCGCGTGACAGGCCGATGGTGCCCTTGAGCACCAGCGTGTAGTCGCGCTTCTGGGCTGCACTGGGCGTACCGATGGGCCAGACGCGGGTGATGTCGGTGGTGCCACCCAGGTACTGGCCGCCGGAGTCGATCAGCAACAGGCCATTGCCTTCGATGACGGCATGGCTCTCGGGCGTGGCGCGGTAGTGCGGCATGGCGCCGTTGGCGTTGAAGCCGGCAATGGTGTTGAAGGACAGTCCCATGAAGCCAGGGCGCTTGGCGCGCTCGGCGGTGAGTTTTTCGTCAATCGTCAGCTCGGTGATGCGCTCTGTGCCCTGGGCCGCCTCAAACCAGGCGTAGAAGGCACACATGGCAGCGCCGTCCTGCTCCATCGCGGTGCGCACGTGGGCAGCCTCGGCCTCGCCCTTGCGGCTCTTGAACAGCACACTCGGATTGATGGCTTCCACGACCTTGACGCCAGCCGGAACCTGATCCCGGAAACCCAGCGTGATGCGGCGTGGGTCCACCAGCAGCACAGACGGAGCTGACAGCGCGGCCAGTGCGGGGCCGGCCTGGGCATAGTCCGCCACCTGCACGCCATCGGCCTGCAGACGCTGCGCCAGCGCAGCCGGCACCTTTCCCGGGGCCACAAACAGCGTCGCGGTCGTGGCGTCGATCAGGGCGTGCGCCAGGAACACCGGGTTGTAGGAGACGTCCGATCCGCGCAGGTTGAAGATCCACGCGATGTCATCAACCGTGGACACAAAGTGGTGGCTGGCACCGTGCCTGGCCATGGCGGTGCGCACCTGCGCCAATTTGGTGCCGCGTGCGGCGCCCGCATAGGCGGCGTCATGCTCGAACACGGGCGCCTGCGGCAGGCTCGCACGATCCGGCCAGATGCTGGTGAACAGGTCCACGTCGGTGCGCAGGCTGGCGCCCACGGCGTCCAGCGCCTGGCGCAACTGCTGGGCTGCGGCCAGCCCCAGCACGGCACCGTCGACACCCACCGTCTTGCCGGCGCCGGTGTGCTGCACCAGCCACTGCACGTGCTGGGTGGACGCGCCGGTATCGATCTTGACCAGTTCAATGCCGCTGCCAGCCAGTTCGGTCTCGGCCTGCGTCCAGTACCGGCTGTCGGCAAACAGGGCCGCGCGCGTGGGCGTCAGGGCCAGGGTGCCCATGGAGCCGGTAAAGCCGGACAGCCACTCGCGCCCCTGCCAGCGCGCCGGCAGGTATTCCGACAGATGCGGATCGCTGGACGGCACCAGGCAGGCCGCCAATCCCAGCTCCGTCAGGGCGTGCTGGGCAGTGGCAATGCGTTGGGCGTGAATGGTGGGCGTGGCAGTCATCGCGGTTCCTTGTGGGAAGGGTGGCAGCGCCAGGGTACGGCGCAAACCGGCGATTGTAGGACCGCCTCCCCTCTTTCTTATAGCCGTGTGACGCCGGGCAGATAGCCAACCAGTTGGCCATCCACGTAGAGGGCGCCTTCCGGCGCGCCGGCCTCCGCATAGAACTCCAGCACCATGTCGGCGCGGGCCTGGGCCCGGCGCCTTTCGGTGGCACTGACCTGGCGTGCCAGGCGGGCCAATGCTCGACTGGCGGTGCGCAGGGCTGCGGCCAGCAGGCGGCGCAAGGGTGAGCCGTGCGGCGCGTGCAACGGCAGGGTTCTGGTGGGTATGGTTCCTATCATCATGGTCTTTCTCCTCTCCTGGCAACAAAAAAGCCCGGGGCTACTTCGCACCCGGGCCTTTGAGAAGACGACCTCCATGCGGGCGAGGTCAGTTCACAAGGCACCCCGGTGGGGCGCGAAGATGAATAAAGCCGGATCGGCAGGCAATGGTCGGCTGCTCTGACGCTTGTGCCTTGCGCCGTGGGGCGCAAACGCATTCAGACAGGAACAGGACCATGATCGGGAAACAGCTTTGGGGTTGATCGGACATGCAATCGACAAAACCGGAGAACGGTTCATCCTTCGCAAACTTGCTCAAATGATAAATTAAAACTTATCTTGAGCAAATACTATTTATCCAAAAAGACAGGCGTCTACTTTTTTTGTCGCAGAGGCGCCACACCGACCTGGGAGCGCAGCCACAGGGCGTGGGCATCGCTCCCCTGTGCGGCAGCGGGTTTGGCAGCCGCAGCGGGTTTGGACGCTGGCGCCGGTGCGGGTGTACCCTTGGCATCGCTGGCGGCAGTCGGCGTCAGCACTTCACCCAGCAGGTCGAGCAGCCGGGTGCGGGCGCGCTGCGGGTGGCGCCGGTAGTAGGTCAGCACCAGGCCAATAATGAAGCGTTCGTCGTCATCGCGCGGAGCGTGGCTGTCGCTCGGGGAATCAACCTCCGCCGCAGGCTTGGCATTGCTGGCGCCGGGCGTATGCACCTGGTCCATCCAGCCGTGCGGCTTGTGACACAGCTGCTCGAACTGGCGCGCCAGACGTTCCCCGATCTGGCGGGACCGGCTCTTGATCTGACTCCAGTAACTGGGCTGAATCTGGACCCTTTCGGCAAAACGGCCTTCCAGGCCTCGCAGGGTGGCGGCGTCGGGGTGTTTGATGGTGTTGCGCACAAACTCGTCGAACAAAGCCAAGGCGTTGTCAAAGCGGATTTGCGCCAGATCGGAAGCGCTGGTCATGGCGCCGATGATAAACCTGCCTTGAGCAGCGCCCAGCGCGAAGTGCTTCACGGGACATGGGGCGGGTTTGCGGTCTATCGCACCGCCGTGCAGCCTGTCTGCCGGCTTGGCACTGCGTCGCGCGCCAGTGGCGAGCCCCGGCGCCGGCTGGGTACAGTGCGGGTATCGAAAGTTGCCTAGGCGGTACCCACCATGAACACAACACCTGCTTCTCAACCCAGCCCGTGGTCCCGCTTTGCCAATACCTGCGTGACCGGCTTTCACGCCTATGCGCAATGGTTGGTCAGCATTTCCTGGAAGCGCTTTTTCGTACTGGCATTGGCGTTGATCATCAGCATGGCCATCCTGCATGACATCCCGCCGTTCAGCTTCACGTACACCGAAGTCATCCACTCGGGCACGCCCCCCACCCCCGCACCCTCCGGTCGGGAACAGTCCAAGGGCAAGGTCGGCAAACCCACTGGCAAGGAAGGGATCGACATCTCGGTGGACGAGAAGGGGGTGCGCATTCGCACCCGCCCCAGCATTCCGCCGATCCCGCCCATTCCCGCACCACCCCAGCCCCCAGGCGCATCGGCCCCTACTGAGCCCACAGCGCATGCGGACTCGAAGCCAGGCCCGGAGATCAACATCAAACTCCCGCCCGGCGCCAATACCGAAGAAGTCCGCCAGGCCATTGAAGAGGCCCGCCGCGAGGTACAGGCCGCCCTGGAAGAACTGCACCAGGACGCCATGGACTCGGCCGAGGAAGCCGCCGGTGCCTGGCGCCCACGCCTGCGCACCCACAAGATTGGCGACCCGCTGATGCCGCTCACCATGTGGTTCATCCTGCTGTCGATCATCCTCAAGATCACCTACAAGGGGAAAGTCCAGGCCGAAGCCAAGGCCGCCCAGGCCACCGAGGTGGCCGAGTCGGAATCGCTGAAACGCCAGGTCGTGGAAGCCCGCATGGCCGCCATGCAGGCCCAGGTGGAGCCGCACTTCCTGTTCAACACGCTGGCCAGCATCGACCACCTGATCGAGACCGACCCGCCGCGCGCCAGCATCATGCAGAAGAATCTCATCGCCCTGCTGCGCGCCAGCATGCCGACCATGCGCGAGGCCAATGCCCAGGGCACCCGCGACCTGGGGCGTGAGTTGGCGGTGATTCGCCCCTACCTGGAAATCCTGAAGGTGCGCATGGAGGAACGCCTGCAGACCGAGGTTCGGGTCAGCGACGGCCTGCTGTCGGCCGAGTTCCCGCCCATGATGCTGCAAAGCCTGGTGGAGAACGCCATCAAGCACGGCCTGGAGCCCAAGGCCGAGGGCGGCAGCCTGACGGTGAGCGCCGAGATCGTGCATGGCAAGCTGGCCGTGACGGTGGCCGACACGGGCCTGGGCTTTGGCAAGGCCGCCACTGCGGGCACCGGCATTGGACTCAGCAACATCCGCGAGCGGCTGGCCCTGCTGTACGGCAACAAGGCCAGCGTGGTGGTGGCCGAGACGCCCGGCGGCGGGACCTCGGTCACCATCACCGTGCCCTATGTGGCCCGCGCCACCGATCAGCCAGAATAGCGTTTTCTTCGAACTGAGCCGACACGGAGTAACCCCATGCCACGCGCCCTGATTGCCGATGATGAACGCCTGATGCGCGACCAGTTGCGCGCCCGCCTGGCCGAGGTATGGCCCGAGCTGGAGATCGTGGCGGAAGCCAAGAACGGCCTGGAGGCCGTGGCCCTGACCGAGCAGCACCACCCGGACATCGTTTTTCTCGACATCCGCATGCCGGGCCTGACCGGCGTGGACGCGGCGCGCCAGATCGCGCAACTACCCACTTACGAAGAGGCGGACGGCTGGCCCGGCTGCGAGATCGTCTTCATCACCGCCTACGACCAGTACGCGGTCGAAGCCTTCGAGCAGGGCGTGGTTGACTATGTCCTGAAGCCCGCTGAGCGCGAACGGCTGCAACTGACCGTCGGACGCATCCGCCAGCGCATGGCCGAGCGCGCCAGCCAAGCAGCCGACACCCCCGACGAGCAGACGCCCCCCCTGGCCACGCACACCCCCGACATGCAACGCCTGCTGCAAAGCCTGGCCGGCCAGCTCAACCCGCAGGCGCCGGCCAAGCTGCAATGGATCCAGGCCACGGTGCGCCAGGCCATCCAGATGATTCCGGTGGAGGACGTGCTGTTCTTCATCTCCGATGAGAAATACACCCGGGTGCAGACCGCCACGGTGGAAGCCCTGATCCGCAAGCCCATCAAGGAGCTGGTGGAAGAACTGGACATGCAGCTGTTCTGGCAGATTCACCGTTCAACCCTGGTGAACGTGAAGGCCATCAGCGGCGTGACCCGTGACGAGCGTGGCCGCCAGCTGGTGAGCGTGCGCGGCAGCACCGAAAAGCTGGAAGTGAGTCGCAGCTACGCGGGTCTGTTCAAGGCCATGTAAGCCTGGGCGACAATTCCCGCATGTTCATGGTTCGCCTGTTTCGCCTGTTGGGGCACCTGCCCCTGTCGCTGATGCAGCGCGTCGGTGCTGTGCTGGGCTGGCTGGTCTGGCTGCTGTCCCCGGCCTATCGGCGCCGCCTGGAAGCACAGGCGGTTTCCGCCGGCTTCAGCGCACCGCAATACCGTCCGGCCGTGGCCGCCATCGGCACCATGGTGGCCGAGCTTCCCTGGCTGTGGTTGCGCCCCAGTGGACAAGGCGTTCTGGATCTGGTGCGTTGGGATGGCGCAGAGCTGTTCGAGTCGGC
>JAVBYK010000176.1 GCA_030824095.1 bacterium | reverse complement strand
GAAGAGATCTCGGCCACCAGCACAGAGCAAAGTGCCGACATGCAACAGGTGTCCACGGCCGTGGCCGAGCTGGAGCAGATGACCCAGCAGAACGCCGCGCTGGTGGAGCAGAGCGCCGCCGCCGCCGCGTCCATGAGTGAGCAGGCTGCGGTGCTGGGTGAACTGGTGGGCAAGTTCTCCCTGCCGCAAGGCGGGGCGCTAGCGCTGGCCCGCTGATCGCGGTGGCACCGTCTGCAGGAAGGCGTACAGCGCCTGCGCGTCGGTGTCGTTGAGTTCGCGCAGCGATTCAAACGGCATCACCGGGATGGTGCTGCCATCGGGGCGCTTGCCAGAGCGCAGCATGGTCACAAAACTGGAGGCATTCGGGTAGCGCACCATGGCACTGCCTTGGCCGGGCGTCAGGTTGGCCGCCGGTGGCCAGTCGGGTGGGCCGCCGGGAATGGTGCCGCCCGACAGCCCCGGGCCGTGGCAGCCAATGCACATATTGGCCACATAGGCGCCGTGCTGGGCATTCACTGCGGCTGCCACCGGCTGGGCCGGCGCCAGGCTGTGGTCGATCTTCTCGGACGCATCGCGGATCACGCCCAGGCCATACAACACCTTGACCGGCAGCGGCAACTCCATCACCACCTCGCCACCGCTGCGCGGCTCCAGTGTGCGCACATAGCCCACCAGGGCGGCCAGGTCGGCATTGGTCAGACGGTTGTAGTCTTCACTGGGCATGACCAGCGCGGCGTGGCCATCGGCCCGCACGCCGTGGCGGATGATGCGCTCCCAGTCCTGGGCGGTATAGCGCGCCACCGGGCTGCCCAGCGTGATGTTGGGTCCGCGCACGCGCATGCCCTTGCCATCGTTGATGAACTCGCGCCCGCCGCCGTCCTGGCCGTGGCACTCGGCACAACCGCGCGAGCGGAACAGGTAGTGCCCACGTTCAATGCCCGGTGCATCCGTGGCCCAGGCCACGCCTGGCACGGTGACATCCACCGTGCGCTGGCGCTTGCGGTCCCCCAGCATGCTGGCAAACAGCAGCACGGCCACGCCCACCACCAGCAACAGCCCCAAACCCAGCCCCATGCGTTTGAACCAAGCGCCCATGGCGTGCCTCCCAAAGTGGAGCTTGATGTTAGTCAAGGCGTAGGGCGCTGTCGAGGTGGGTGCCCATGGGGTAAACCCGGGTTCGCAGGCCGTGCTACATTGCCCTCGCCGTGCGCCACCCTATGCACACCACCCCATCCACCCCCACCCGCTCCGTCCCGTTTGCCGAGGCCTTTCGCTTCTGGCTCAAGCTGGGCTTCATCAGCTTTGGCGGCCCGGCCGGCCAGATTGCCATCATGCACCGCGAGCTGGTGGAGGAGAGGCGCTGGATCTCGGAGTCGCGCTTCCTCCACGCGCTGAACTACTGCATGCTGCTGCCCGGCCCCGAGGCGCAGCAACTGGCCACCTACATCGGCTGGCTGATGCACCGCACCTGGGGTGGCGTCGTGGCCGGCGCGCTGTTTGTGCTGCCGTCGCTGTTCATCCTGATCGCCCTGAGCTGGGTCTATGTGGCCTTTGGCAACGTGCCCTGGGTGGCGGGGGTGCTGTACGGCATCAAGCCGGCCGTGGCCGCCATCGTGCTGCAAGCGGTGCACCGCATCGGCTCCAAGACCTTGAAGAAACCCACGGTAGCCCCCGTACTCTGGGCGGTGGCGGCGATGAGTTTCATGGCGATCTATGGGTTCAACGTGCCGTTTCCGTGGATCGTGGCGGGGGCCGCGCTCATCGGCTGGCTGGGCGCGCGCTGGGCACCAGCGCAATTTGCCGGCGCTGGTGGTCATGGCGGGGCCAAGCCCGTGGCGCTGCAACCCGGCGAGGTCGATTGGCTGATCGGTGACACCACGCCCACACCGCCCCACGCGCGCTGGTCACCCGCACGCTTGGCCGCCGTGGTCGTGGTCGGTGCCGCCCTGTGGCTGCTCCCCATGGGCGCGCTGGTGGTCTGGCAGGGCTGGGACAGCACACTGGCGCAAATGGGCTGGTTCTTCACCAAGGCCGCGCTGCTGACCTTTGGCGGCGCCTACGCCGTGCTGCCCTACGTCTACCAGGGCGCGGTTGAGCACTTCGGCTGGCTCACCGGCGCGCAGATGATCGACGGCCTGGCCCTGGGCGAGACCACGCCCGGGCCGCTGATCATGGTGGTGGCCTTCGTCGGCTTTGTCGGCGGCTGGGCCAAGGAGGTGCTGGGGCCGGATGCGCAGTTCCTGGGCGCGGCGCTGGCCGCCACGGTGGTGACCTGGTTCACCTTCCTGCCGTCCTTCGTTTTCATCCTGGCCGGCGGCCCGCTGGTGGAATCCACCCACGGCAAGCTGCACCTGACCGCCCCGCTGACCGCCATCACCGCCGCAGTGGTTGGCGTGATTGCCAGTCTTGCTCTGTTTTTCATAGCGCATATCGCAATATCCACGAGGGCTGATGCCGTATTTCCCTTGAATGTGGATTGGCTGGCGCTGCTGCTGGCCGCTGCGGCGGCCGTGGCGCTGTTGCGCTACAAGGTGGGGGTGATACCGGTTATTGCGGCGTGTGGGCTGGCGGGGTTGGGGCTGCGGTTGGTGGCGTAGGCGTGGATTCCGGCGTATTGCGGATCACCTGGTAGGTGGACTGGACAAAGCCGAATGAATAGGAGCGGGACGCGACCAGCCCGAGCTTCACATCACGGGCAAGCCGGCCGAACAGCGCGCGACCCGAGCCCAACAGTACCGGAATGGTGGTCACTGTCAGCTCGGTAACCAGGCCATCCTGCAGAAATGACTGGATCAGCTTGCCGCCATCGATGTACAGGCGCTTGTAGCCTTGCTGTTGCGCAAGGGATGTGATTTCGCCCGGTGTGCCGTGCAGGAGCCTGACCTGTGCGGGAAGGTGCGCCGGAATGTGTGTGAGTGTGCGGCTGACCACCCAGACAGGCTTCTCGCCATAGGGCCAATCCGCAAAGGACAGGACCTTCTCAAACGTTCCCGAGCCCATGACCAGCGCATCCACCGACGCCATGAAATCGGCGTAGCCACAGTCCTCGCCTGGTGGGACTGTGGCGTTGGCTGCTTCCAGCCAATCAATGCTTCCATCGTCGCGTGCAATGTAGCCGTCAAGGGATGTGGCGATGAATACGGAGCAGTGAAGTGTCATGGTCGCGTGATAGGTCTTGCAAGTTATGGCGGTAGCTTGAGCGATTGTGCTGAAGAGTTTGGCACTTGCGCCATAGCCCCAATAGCGCTGAGGCCAAAGGCCATGGTGCAAGGACAGGGATAGGTTCGCCGCAAAAATGGGGCTTGGGAGCGTCGCCCAACGGTAATGTCAGAATCGCCGCTCAAGTACGCAAGTGCCCATTCCCTCACCAAACAGAACCCAGGAATCCCGCAACATGACCCAGGCATTGATCGGCGTGATCGGAGGCAGCGGCCTCTACCAGATGGATGCGCTGATGGATGCGCAGGAGCAGCGCATCCGCACGCCGTTTGGCGATCCGTCGGACGTGCTGGTCACCGGCAGTGTGCATGGCGTGCGCGTGGCCTTTGTGGCGCGGCACGGGCGTGGGCACCGGCTGCTGCCGTCGGAGGTGCCGTACCGGGCCAACATCCATGCGCTCAAGCAGCTGGGCGTGCGCTATGTGCTGTCGGTGTCGGCGGTCGGTTCGCTGCGCGAGGAATTCAAGCCGCTGGACATGGTGCTGCCGGACCAGTTCATTGATCTCACCAAGCGGCGCGACAGCAGTTTCTTTGGCAACGGGGCGGTGGCCCATGTGTCCATGGCGCAGCCGGTGTGCGCGCAGGTGTCGAGCGCGCTGGCGCGGGCCGTGCAGAACGTGCTGACCGCCGAGGGCACCACGGGCATTGGCCTGCACACCAGCGGCACCTATGTCTGCATCGAGGGGCCGCAGTTTTCCAGCCAGGCCGAGTCGCACTGGTACCGCAGCATGGGGGCCGGTGTCATCGGCATGACCAATATGCCCGAGGCCAAGCTGGCGCGCGAGGCGCAGATGGCCTATGCCACGCTGGCCATGGTGACCGATTTTGATTGCTGGCACCCGGTGGAGGCACACGTCACCGCGAACCTGGCGCTGGCCAACCTGATGCAGAACGCCGGCCGGGCGCAGAAGGTGGTGGCCGAGGCCATCCGCCTGCTAGGCGCCGAGCGCCCCGCCAGCAGCGCCCACAGCGCGCTTCAAACGGCGCTGGTGACCCAACCGGATGCCATGGCCCCCGACGTGCGCGCGCGCCTGGCCGCCCTGCTCAACGGATAACCCCGAACGACTGCCACCACCATGCACGACACCCTGCACCTGCTGCAAACCATTGCCTTCCCCGCGCTCACACGCAGCCACTTGGACACGCTGCAGGTCAACCTGGGCTACCGTTGCAACCAGACCTGCCTGCATTGCCATGTCAACGCGGGGCCCAACCGCACCGAGATGATGGACGAGGCCACACTGGCCCTGATCCCGCAGGTGCTGGCCGCACGTGGCATCACCACGCTGGACCTGACCGGCGGTGCGCCCGAACTGCACACCGGTTTTCGTGCGCTGGTGCAGGCTGCGCGTGGGCAGGGTGCGCGGGTCATTGACCGCTGCAACCTCACCATCCTGCTGGAGCCGGGGCAGGAGGATCTGGCCGGCTTTCTGGCCGACAACCGGGTGGAGGTGGTGGCCTCCCTGCCCTGCTACCAGGCCGGCAATGTGGACCGCCAGCGCGGCGACGGCGTGTTCGAGAAAAGCATCGCCGCGCTGCAGCGGCTCAATGCGCTGGGCTACGGCGTGAAGGGCAGCGGCCTGCTGCTGAGTCTGGTGTACAACCCGCAAGGCCCGTCGCTGCCACCCAACCAGCAGATGCTGCAGGCCGACTACCAGCGCGAGCTGCAGCAGCACCATGGCGTGGTGTTCAACCACCTGCTGGCGCTGACCAATATGCCGATCCAGCGCTTTGGTTCCACGCTGGTGTCCAAGGGCACGTTCGACAGCTACATGGCGCTGCTGCGGGACAGCTTCCGCCCCGAAAACCTGGCCGGAGTGATGTGCCGCAGCCTGGTCAGCGTGGACTGGCAAGGCTGGCTGTATGACTGCGACTTCAACCAGCAGTTGAACCTGCCGCTGGGCATACACGGCGTGCGTCGCCACCTGCGTGACCTGCTCACCCACACGCTGGACGACCAGGCCATCCGCGTGGCAGGTCACTGCTTTGGCTGCACCGCCGGCCAGGGCAGCAGTTGCGGCGGGGCGCTGGACCACTAGGACGCAGCCCCGTGCCGGCGCCGGCCCTGTCCATCATCATCCCGGGGCGCAATGAGGCGTTGGGCATTGTTGCGGCCTTGCAGGCGCTGGCGCCCTTGCGTGCGCGGGGCGTGCAGGTCATTGTGGTTGACGGTGGCAGCAGCGATGGCACCGTGGCGCTGGCTCAGGTCGTCTTGGCGCCGGATGGCCAATTGCTGCAATCCCCGCCGGGCCGCGCCCGGCAGATGAACGCCGGTGCCCAGCGCGCCGAAGGTGCGCATTTGCTGTTCCTGCACGCCGACACCCAACTTCCACCCGATGCCGATGTGTTGATCACCCAAGCCCTGGCCGATGGTCGCCACGTGTGGGGTCGCTTTGACGTGCGCATTGCCGGGCGGCCTTGGATGCTGCGGGTGATCGGCGCGCTGATGAACCGGCGCTCGCGCTGGAGCGGTATTGCCACCGGCGACCAGGCGCTGTTCATGACCCGTGCGGCGTTTGATGCGGTGGGGGGCTTTCCCAACCAGGCGCTGATGGAAGA
>JAVBYK010000510.1 GCA_030824095.1 bacterium | reverse complement strand
GCTGCGCCCCTACCTGGGCGGCTTGGACACGCTCAGAGCCTGATAGAATCTCGGCTTCGTCCAATCGAAGCAACTATTCAGGAGTGGTGGCAGAGTGGTCGAATGTACTTGACTCGAAATCAAGCGTACCGCAAGGTACCGTGGGTTCGAATCCCACCCACTCCGCCATAAGCCCATGTTTTGCATGGGCTTTTTGGTTTCTGGGGGGCTTCTCTCCTGTGCGGTTTTTCACTTTTTGCATCGGTCGACTCGTCTTTTTTTACAACGGTTTGCAACTTTTGTAGCATTTGCTTGCAAATAAGATTCGAGGCAAGTAATATTCAGGTTAGCAGTTTGTCCCCGTGAGTGGGGATTACTGCTCGCAGCCAGCGAGGCGGCTCCACGGAGCGAATCTGGTAAGGGCAAACTTGACGAAAGTCAAGGACGCAAAGCTTCCGGGCTACATGACTCAGGTCATTTGCCAGCGGGGTTGCCATCGAAGAACCAACGGTATTTCGATGTATGCGTCGCCCTTTATTTGTTGACTCAATTTAAAGGCGACTTTATGACCAAGCACTCCAACCGTAGCATTCCAGTCGAGCAGTGGCCCGAATCGCTGGAGATTTTGCGTCACCTGGCAGCACAGACGACGCCCCGCCCGATCAAGGAAGTGGCCCGAGACGTCAGTGCCCCCGAAATTTCCACACGCAACCGTCTGGCCAAGCTGGAAGCACAAGGCACCGTGCGTGCACTGCGCGCGATTGCCACGCTGGGGCCTGGCAAGCAGGTCACCTGCACCCACTATGTCATCACGCAGTACGGCAAGGATTGCGCCGGCATGCGTGCGCAGGGGCAAAGTCTTGCATCCAAGGTGCGGGCGAACAGCGTGTTCACCTGGGCCGCGGCCATCGAGGCGAGTCCCCACTACGAGGGTTGATACTGTCCGCCTGGGACCTTGCTGGGAAGTAAGATTTGGCCCATGACGGTTAAACAATCCCGCTGGAGCCTGAGTGCCAAACTGGCTTTGGTGGGTGCACCGTTTTTGTTGCTGGCACTGATTTCGACCGGAGCCACGCTGTGGATATCCTGGCAGCTCGACGGTGGTGCTGCAGCGGTCAACGAGGCCGGGCGCATGCGCATGCAGGCCTATCGGATGGCCTTGACGGTGGGCAGTTCAAGCCTCAGTGGTGCGCAGGAACTGCCAGCGCACATCCAGAAATTCGAAGAGAGTCTTGCGCTGCTGCGCAACGGCGACCCGCGCCGTCCACTGCAGGTGCCTTGGGATAAAACAGTTCTCCCGCACTTCACCGCGGTAGAGCATGACTGGACGCAGTTCCGCGAGAACTGGTTGTCCGGCAAGCCATCCAATCTGGGGCGGTTGAATTCCGACACCGTTGCCTTCGTGGCGGACATAGACACCTTTGTCAACAGTATCGAGTCCCATGTGTCGGGGTGGACTGCGACGCTGCACTTCTTGCAGATGTGCCTGCTCATGCTGGCACTGGTGGGATCTGGCGTTCTGCTGGTTGCGGGCTACCTCTTTGTACTGGAGCCGGTGAATCAGCTGAAGCATGCCATTCAGAAGATCCAGGCCGGGCATTTCGGATTCCGGGTCAACCATGTGGGCAACGATGAATTCGGTGCACTGGCCGAGGGCTTCAACGAGATGGCGTCGCACCTGCAGTCCCTGTACGGAAACCTGGAGAGCAAGGTCGCCGAGAAGACGGCTGAGCTTGAAGAGAAGCGTGAACGACTGGAGTCACTCTATGAGGTCACGGCCCTGGTGGCTCGTGCCACGTCGTTGCAGGATCTGGCGCAGGAGTTCTCCAAGCGCCTGATGTCCATTGCCAGGGCCGACGGCGTGGCACTACGCTGGTCAGACCAGACGCAGCAACGCTACCTGATGCTGGCGGCCAATGGCCTCCCCAGTGAGTTGGTGGATGACGAGCAGTGCCTGACGGCCGGTGACTGCTTTTGTGGCCTGCCGGAACCCAACAGGGATCTGGTGGTGATTCCCATCCACTCCATGCCTCAGCCATCCCTCAAGCATTGCGTGAAGGCCGGTTTTGCGACCATCGTCACGATTCCCATCCGTGTACAGGAGCGCCTGATGGGTGAGGTCAATCTTTTCTACCGTGCGGAGGTGACCCCAACACCGGCGGAGCGGTCCCTGCTGGAGGCTCTCAATAGCCATCTGGCCAGCGCCATGGAAAATTTGCGCCTGAATGCCTTGGAGCGGGAGGCCGCAGTGTCCGGGGAGCGCCACCATCTGTCGCGTGAGCTGCATGACTCGATTGCACAGTCACTGGCCTTTCTCAAAATTCAGGTACAGCTGATGCGTGACGCGTTGCATGCCCAGGACCCGGCGCTGATTCAGAAGGTGCTGGAAGAAATCGATACCGGGGTGCGGGAATGCTATGGTGACGTCCGAGAATTGCTGGTGCATTTCCGCACCCGGACCAATGCCGAGGATATCGAACCCGCACTGGCGACCACCTTGCGCAAGTTTGAGTTACAGACCGGTTTGCGCACGGCCCTGGAAATCAGTGGACATGGGCTACCGCTATCCGGGGACGTGCAAATCCAGGTGCTGCATATTGTGCAGGAGGCCCTCTCAAACGTGCGAAAGCACGCACGGGCCTCGCAGGTCTGGTTGAGCGTTCGGCAACAACCGGTGTGGCGTTTTGAAGTGCGCGATGATGGTGTCGGCTTTGCGCTGGACGGCGGTGCCATTGACGAAACCCACGTGGGCTTGCACATCATGTCCGAACGTGCCCAGCGTATTGGTGCGGCGCTGCAGGTTCAATCTTCGCCAGGGAAGGGTTGTTCGGTGCAGTTGACGCTGGCAAGCAGCCACACCGTGGCGCAAAGCGATGCAGATCAAGCGGCACTCACCTCCACCTGAGCCAGATGGCAAATCTATGACCGAAACGAATACAAGCACTATCCGCGTGTTGGTGGTTGACGATCACACCCTGTTCCGGCGGGGGCTGACGGCTTTGCTGGCGCGCGATGCCCGCGTGCAGGTGGTGGGCGATGCCGCCGATGCGGGCGAGGCGCAGCGCCGCGCCCAGGAGTTGCAGCCCGATCTGATCCTGCTGGACAACCACCTGCCGGGTGTCAGGGGCGTTGATGCACTGGTGGCGCTGCAGGAAGCGGTTCCCCATGCCCGGATCGTGATGCTCACGGTCAGCGAAGACGAGGCAGACATGACCGCCGCACTGCGCAGCGGCGCCGCCGGGTATTTGCTCAAGACCATTGAAGGTGATGCGCTGATCCATGCGATCGAACGGGCAGTGCGCGGTGAAAGCGTGATCGCCACTGAAATGACCGGCAAGATGGTTTCAGCCTATCTGGGAACGACCCCCAATGGAAGCGCCGCGTCATCGGTCCAGCCGTCGCCACTGGATGCACTGTCATCGCGCGAGCGTGAGATCCTGCGGGGTATCGCCCAGGGTGCCAGCAACAAGGAAATCGGTCGCGAACTCGGAATTGCCGAGACCACCGTCAAGGTGCATGTCCAGAATGTTCTTCGCAAACTGCATGTCAGTACACGCGTGCACGCAGCCGTGATTGCCACGGAAATCGGGCTTTCCTGAAGAAGGAAATTGCCAGCTGGATTTGATGCAAATCAAGCAAATTCATCTTCCATCAATGACTAGTTCTTTGGGATTAGTACACGCAAAAACACCTAGTTCTTAAGACTTGGTGACCCCCTCCTTAGGGGGATACCGCCGGGAGGGATCGGC
The DNA here is from genome assembly GCA_030824095.1 of bacterium. Taxonomy (GTDB): domain Bacteria; phylum Pseudomonadota; class Gammaproteobacteria; order Burkholderiales; family Burkholderiaceae_C; genus Allorhodoferax. Next base: position 2,057 of record JAVBYK010000510.1, on the reverse strand, counting down.
CTCTAAAGTTGAACCAAGTCAACTTTATTGAAGAAATCAGGAAAAATGCGCGTCGACCATTTTGATATGCCCCGGCATTTGAGAACCCTCCCCATGTTCCGTGGACTCTCCGAACCCGAGCGGCAAAACGTGGCACGGGGTTGCCGCCTGCGCCGTTTTTCGCGGGGCGACATGGTTTTCCGGGCTGGTGAAATGTGTGAGTCCTTTCACTTTGTCGTGTCGGGACAGGTCCGGCTGTATGTTGCATCAGCCACTGGCGTGGAGAAGGTCATCGAATTGATTGGCCCCGGCCACAGTTTTGCAGAAGCCATGATGTTCCTGCCCAAGCCCTACATGCTCAACGCCCAGACGCTGACCGACACTTTGATCATGACGGTCAGCAAACAGGCCGTGTTCAACGAGATTGAGCGGGACCCGCGTTTCTCCATGCACATGCTGTCCGGCATTTCGCACTGGTTGCACCGTTTGCTGCTGGATGTGGAGGGCTATGCCCTGCACAGTGGCATGCAGCGTCTGATTGGCTACCTGCTGCGCGATGTGGAGCTGGAGAGCGACGAAGACTTTGGCGTGGTCACGGTGTCCTTCCCGGTCAGCAAGGCGACCATTGCCTCACGCCTGTCGCTGACACCGGAATACTTTTCCCGCGTGCTGCATCAGCTGGAATCGGAAAAACTGATTGAGATCGACAAGCGCGAGGTGCGCATCCTGGATGTGCGCCGCCTCGCCAGCTACGGCTCACACTGAGCCTATCGCTACTGCGCTTACTTCTCGATAGCCAGCAGTTCGACAACAAATGTCAGCGTGGCATTGGGTGGCACGACGCCGCCCGCACCGCGCTCACCGTAGGCCGTGGCCGGCGGGCAGGTCAGGGTGGCCTTGCCGCCCACCTTGATCTTCTGCATGCCTTGCGTCCAGCACGGCACCACGCGGTTCAAGGGAAACACGGCCGGTTCGTTGCGCTTGTAGGAGCTGTCGAATTCCTTGCCGTCCACCAGCGTGCCGCGGTAGTGCACCTTGACCCGGTCCGTGGCGTTGGGGGTGGCGCCGGTGCCCACCACCGTGTGTTCGATCTTGACGCCAGAAGGCAGCGTTTCTGTTTCTGCTGCGAAGACGGTGGCACTGCAGGCCGCCAGGGCCAGGGTAATGGGAATCCAGAGAGAACGTTGTGTCATGGAGGGAAAACTCATATTGAGGATGTTGGTTGCAGGATTGCAGTCAGGCAATGCGACGGTGTGACCGAATCCGGGTGTTTAAGTTCCCGCAGCCAGCAAAGCCAGGGCTGCACCCACGTCGCTGGCATCCACTGTCAGTGCTTCCAGTTGGGGGGCCATGCCCGGCAGTGCGGCGACGCCTTGCTTTTGCAGCAAGCCAATGGCCTGGCCGGCTTCCTTGGGTGAGGCAAATCCCAGGCTTTGCAGCAACACACGGCCCTGGGCATCGACCAGCTTGAAGCGAAACTGCCCATCGGCCTCGCGGTACTGCTTGAAGCTGGGCAGTGCGGCCTTGCTGACCTTCTGTTTGGTGGTGCCGGCCTGGTCGCTCAAGCGGCGCAGGCCCACTGCGTGGCGCAGTTCAGCCATGAAGGGTGTGGCCCGCTGGCGTGCCTTGGCGGCGCCAGCCAGCAGGATGGATTCGATTTTTGCGGGATGGTTGATCAGGTCCAGATAGGCCTCGCGCATGGGCGCAATCTCGCGGTCGATGCGCTCGAACAGCATCTGCTTGGCGTCGCCCCAGGCAATGCCTTCGGCATAGGCCTGGCGCAGCGCCTGCGCCTCGTCATCGCTGGCAAAGGCCTGGTAGATCTGGAACAGCGCAGAGCCTTCCGTGTCCTTGGGCTCACCCGGCGCGCGTGAGTCGGTCTTGATGCCAGCAATCAGTTTCTTCAGCTGTTCACGCGGCGCAAACAGCGGGATGGTGTTGTCGTAGCTCTTGCTCATCTTGCGGCCATCCAGGCCAGGCAGGGTGGCGACCGACTCTTCGATCACGGCCTGCGGCGGCACAAAGTGCTCGCCATAGCGGTGGTTGAAGCTGTTGGCCATGTCGCGCGCCATCTCGAT
>JAVBYK010000463.1 GCA_030824095.1 bacterium | reverse complement strand
CGCTCCAATGGCAATTCGGCGCCAGTCGGTTGAGGCTCTCCCATCGGCGCAACCCAGAGTTGGCGTGCAACGCCGTCTGCAGGGTACAGATTGACCAAAGAGCAGGCATCAAAATCGACCTTGGCCCACGTGGCTGCTGCCTCAGAAGCTATTGATTTTGTAGCACTTCCGGCCAGGCCATAGAGCGCGTATGCGTCCGACGCATCGCTCAGGCGGGCCTTGGCGCGCAGCACAAACATGGACAGGCGCTTCAAGGTGGCGGGCAAGAGGTCCTTGCTGCAGACCAGCAGGATTTCGCCGGCCGGACGCTTGAAGCCGATAAAGCTGGCCTGCATGCGCCCCTTGGCGGAGCAAAACGCCGCCAGGCGGGCGCTGTCGAGACCCAGCAATGAAAAATCCTGGGTCAGTTGCCCGTGGATGAATTTGGCCGCATCCTCGCCTTCCACCCGGATGACGCCGAGGTGGGTCAGCGTAGCAACGCCGTCCAGTTGCGAGGGGGCAGGTTTGTCGGTGGACTGTGTCAATGTCGTGGTGTTCATGGTCTGAATTATCATTCCTCCCATCATTTCACGAGGCTTGTAGGGCTGTGCGCTTTCTATTTCTTGTCGTATTAGCCTTGGCCCTGGGCATTGGGGGAGGCGCCTACCTGTGGGTCAATCAGCCATTTGACCTGCCCACGCCCACCGTGGACTTGTCCATAGAGCCCGGTACCAGTGGTCGGGAGGTTGCAACCGCCGTCGTGGAAGCCGGTGTGCCAGTGAATGCCCTGTTGCTGCATGCCTGGTTCAGGCTGTCGGGTCAATCCCGGCTGATCCGGGCCGGCAGCTATGAACTGGACCGCGACACCACGCCGCGCAGCCTGTTGCAGAAGCTGGTGCGAGGGGAAGAGGCCTTGCGCAGCGTCACCCTGGTGGAGGGATGGACCTTCCGGCAGGTGCGGGAATCCCTGGCCAAGGCCGAACAGCTCCGGCCCGATTCAGCGCCCTTGTCACCCGAAAACATCATGGCCCAGCTGGGCAAACCCGGCGTGCATCCGGAAGGGCGGTTCTTTCCCGACACGTACACCTATAGCAAGGGGTCCAGCGACATCGCCGTGCTCAAACGCGCCTTACGGGCGATGGACAAGCGCCTGGAAGCGGCCTGGGCGTTGCGCGCGCCCCAGTCACCTCTCAAGACGTCCGATGAGGCGCTGATTCTGGCCAGTATTGTGGAAAAGGAAACTGGTGCACCGAAGGATCGGCCCGACATTGCCGCTGTGTTCAGCAACCGGTTGCGGATCGGCATGCGCCTGCAGACCGATCCGACTGTGATTTACGGCATGGGCACGGCGTTTGACGGCAACCTGCGCAAAAAGGACTTGCTGACCGATACCCCCTGGAACACCTATACCCGGACCGGTCTGCCCCCCACGCCGATAGCCATGCCCGGCAAGGCATCCCTGCTGGCGGCGGTGCAGCCGGCTCCCTCCAAGGCCTTGTATTTTGTCGCGCGCGGCGACGGCAGCAGCCAGTTCAGCAACACCCTGGACGAGCACAATAGGGCCGTCAACAAATACCAGCGCGGGCAGTAAGCCGGTGACCATAACAATGAGCGGAATTTTCATCAGTTTTGAAGGCATAGACGGAGCGGGCAAATCCACACACATCGAACGTCTGGCCAATGCGTTTCGGGCGCAGGGCCGGGAGGTGGTCCTGAGCCGCGAACCCGGGGGAACACCTCTGGCCGAACGGTTGCGGCAAATGGTTTTGAATGACGCCATGGACGCGATGACCGAGGCCTTGCTGGTGTTTGCGGCCCGGCGCGACCATCTCCAGCAAGTCATACGGCCCGCTCTGGATCGTGGCGATGTGGTGCTGTGTGACCGTTTTACCGACGCCACCTTTGCTTACCAGGGCTCGGGGCGCGGTTTTGATTGGCAGATTCTGTCGGTACTTGAGTCGTGGGTGCAAGCCAAGGCTGAGGGTGGGACAACACCGATCCTGGTTCAGCCAGACCTGACAATCTGGTTTGACCTGCCCGCCAGCATTGCCGCCCAGCGGTTGGCCGGTGCCCGGGTGCCCGACAAGTTTGAGTCCCAACCCCTGGCTTTTTTTGAGCAGGTGGCAGCAGGATATGCCAAGCGCCAAGCGGCAGATTCCGCCCGCTTTGCGCGTATCAACGCAGACCAGACCCTGGAAGCCGTGTGGCGTGATGTGGACCGGTCCGTTCGCGCCCAAGGGCTGCTGCCATGTTGAACGAAGCTGCTTCCAAAGGTGCACCGCCCTGGATTGCCGCCCAGGTTCGGCAGTTGCTGGCGCAGCGCGGCCATGCGTGGTTGCTGCAGGGTCCGTCCGGTTTGGGGCAGTACGGCTTGGCCCTGGAGTTGGCTCGGGCCTGGTTGTGTGAACAGCCGGGCGAGGCGGGCGCATGCGGCGTGTGCGGAAGCTGCCACGCCATTGATGTGCGTACGCATGCCGATTTGTGTGTGCTCATGCCAGAAACGGTGCTGCTGGAACTCGGTTGGCCACTGGGAGAGAAGGCGCAGACCGAAATTGACGACAAGAAGCGCAAGGCCAGCAAGGAAATCCGTGTCGACGCAATGCGCGAGGCCGTGGAGTTTTCACAGCGCACGAGCGCGCGCGGGCGTGGCAAGGTCGTTTTGGTGTTCCCGGCGGAACAAATGAACATCATCACTGCCAATACTCTGCTCAAGACACTGGAAGAGCCGCCCGGAGACGTGAAATTTGTGTTGGCCAGTGAATCGGCGCACCAGTTACTGCCCACCATACGCAGCCGCTGCCTCGGCCACGCCATGCGCTGGCCCGACGCCCAGGCCGCCCTGGATTGGTTGCAATGCCATGGGTGTGATCTCCCCAAGGCGCAATTGCTGCTCCGGGCCATGGGTGGTCGGCCTGACGATGCCTTGGCGTTTCTGGCTTCGGGGCGTGACCCTGCTGCCTGGGCGGCATTGCCCGGGGCAATGGCCAAGGGCGAAGTGGGCTTTTTCAAGGACTGGACCATCCCTCAAATGGTCGATGCGCTACACAAGCTGAGCCACGATCTGTTGGCGCATAAAGCTGGGGCGGTACCCCGTTTTTTCGCCCCCAACGACCTGCGAACCGCCGCGTCCGTGGAGGCTTTGACTACCTGGAGCAAGGCACTGGCCCGTACCATGCGGACCATGGACCACCCCTTTAACGCCGGACTGATGCAAGAAGCACTTGTAGGTCAGGCCAAATCGGTTCTAAACTCGGGCCATTGAATACGCACCATGACAACGCCCAGCGCTTCCACCCCCAGACCCAGTGTCATCCAGCTTTCCATCAAGGAAAAAGCCGCGCTGTATGCCGCGTACATCCCGATATTCACCGAAGGGGGCGTTTTCATTCCCACTGCACGCGAATATGCTTTGGGTGACGATGTGTACGTGCTGTTGTCGCTGCCTGAGGACATGCAACGCTATCCAGTAGCCGGGAAGGTGGCCTGGGTAACACCAGCCAAGGCAGCAGGAGGGCGCACGCAAGGTGTTGGCATCGTTTTCCCGAAGGACGAGAAATCGCGAGCACTCAAGCTCAAGATTGAAGAAATTCTGGGTGCCCACATGGCATCCGAGCGCCCGACCCAAACCATCTGAGTACAGCCGGCGTTCTGCGCGGTTTTTGCGCCCACGCCCCGGCGCAAACCATGTTTACTGATTCCCACTGCCACCTGACCTTTCCGGAGCTGGTAGCTTCGTTGCCGCAGATTCGCCAATCCATGGCGAATGCCCACGTGGACCGGGCACTGTGCATATGTACGACTCTGGAGGAGTTTGCAGATGTTCACCAGCTCGCTCTGCGATACGACAACTTTTGGGCCAGCGTTGGTGTGCACCCGGACAACGAAGGTGTGACCGAGCCGACGCTGGACGATCTGGTTCAGCGCGGCCAGTTGCCTCGCGTGGTGGCAATCGGTGAAACAGGGTTGGACTACTACCGCCTTGGGAATCGCTCCGTGGCAGATATGCATTGGCAACGAGAACGCTTTCGCACCCATATCCGTGCAGCGCGGCAACTCCGCAAGCCACTGGTGATCCATACCCGCAGTGCTTCCGACGATACGCTGGCCATTCTGCGCGAGGAGGGCGAAAACGGCTCTCCGGGTTCGGCTGGCGGGGTTTTTCATTGTTTTACCGAGAGCCAGGAGGTTGCCCGACAGGCTCTGGACCTCGGGTTCTATATCTCGTTTTCCGGCATTCTGACGTTCAAGACCGCCCAGGATCTACGCGATGTGGCAAGCTGGGTACCGCTGGATCGCCTGTTGATCGAGACCGACAGCCCCTATCTGGCGCCTGTTCCATTTCGGGGCAAGACCAATAATCCGTCCTATGTTCCGTTTGTGGCGCAGCAGCTGGCAGCACTGCGTTCTTGCAGCGTAGAGACCATAGGCGAGACCACCAGCGCCAATTTCTCCCGATTATTTAGCGGCGTTCAATCATGATGTTCAGAATTAAAAGTCTGCTGTATCTGATTGTTTTAATTGGATATTCAGCATCCCATTCCGGCTCCTACGATGATTTTTTTGCAGCCATCAAGCAGGACAAGCCGGACGTCATACGGACTTTGTTGAAGCGGGGTTTTGACCCCAACACCATCAGTCCCGCTGGGGAATATGGCCTGATCCTGGCGATTCGGGAGGCTTCCTTCAAGGTTGTGGATGTGTTGCTGGACAGCCCGGCGACCCAGGTTAATGTCCGTACGCCCAAGGACGAAAGCCCTTTGATGCTGGCTTCGCTCAAGGGCTATGCCGCTATGTGCCAAAAACTGATAGCGCGCGATGCGGATGTGAACAAACCCGGGTGGACGCCACTGCATTACGCAGCCACCAATGGGCACTTGGACGTCATGCGCATGCTGCTGGATAGCCATGCGTATATAGACGCAGCTTCTCCCAACGGCAGTACGCCTTTGATGATGGCGGCCATGTACGGCACCACGGACGCGGTCAAATTGTTGCTGGATGCCGGTGCGGATCCCTCGCTGAAGAACGCACAAGGGTTAAGCGCCATTGACTTTGCCTGGCGGGTTCAGAAAGAGGACGCAGTGGCGTTGATCGCAGCTGCAGTCAGAGGACGTTCTCAGAAAGGCAGCTGGTAGTCGGAATGGATGAAGCGCTGCAGGATGTCAGCAGCAAGCCTTTACCCGTTCCCCTGGCTTTGGATGCTTGGGATCAGGCGGTTGTCCGCACCCGCCGCCTTTTGCGGGAAGAAACCATCGATGCGGCCTGGATCAAACGATTGACCGAATTGGCCATGGTCATCCGCCAATTGACTACAAGTGGCCCCGACCTGGCCTTGTATGTGCTCATTGAGGCAAATGGAAGCAACGTGGAGCACTACAGCGCCCAGCATGCCATGACCTGCCTGGTGATTGCGGATTTGGCCGCAGAGTGGATGGAATGGCCGCAGGAGGAAAGGCGGGTGTTGGCGTTGGCCGCTCTCAGCATGAATCTGAGCATCACGGTCTTGCAGGACTCTCTGGCCAAACAAAGCTCTTCGTTGTCGGACGTACAACGGGAAAGAGTCGCTGCCCATGCTACAACCAGCGCTGACATGCTGGCGAACGCGGGTGTCACCGATCAACAATGGCTGCATGTCGTTCGACACCACCATGCGGTCGCAGCGGTGGATCCAGCGCAGGAGTCTGACGCCGGCCAGCGCCTTGCCGAATTGTTGCGGCGGGTGGACATCTATTCTGCAAAGCTGAGCCGTCGTGGTTCGCGGCAGTCGGTCACACCAGCGATAGCAGCGCGGGACGCCTGCCTGGATGCCAGCGG
>JAVBYK010000313.1 GCA_030824095.1 bacterium | reverse complement strand
GTGCTGGGCGGCATGGCCTGGGCGGGGCTGACCGCGCTCTTACGCGACAAGTTCAACGCCAATGAAATCCTGGTCAGCCTGATGCTGGTCTACGTGGCGGTGCAGGTGCTGGGCTACCTGGTGTTTGGCCCGTGGAAGGACCCCAATGGCTACAACTTTCCGCAGACCAAGAGTTTTGAGGCGGTGACTCGCATCCCGCGCCTGTTTGATGGATCGCGCGTCAGCATCGGCGTGCTGTTTGCATTGCTCGGTGTGGCCGGTGTCTGGGTGTTTCTGTTCCGCACCCGGGCGGGCTTTGCCCAGCAGGTGGGCGGGTTGGCGCCGGCGGCATCGCGCTATGCCGGCTTTTCGTCGCGTCGGGCGCTGTGGGTGGCGTTGCTGGTGTCGGGCGGCATGGCGGGCCTGGCCGGTGCGCTGGAGGTGGCGGGGCCGATTGGCCAGCTCACTCCCTATGTGCCGGCGGGCTACGGCTTTGCCGCCATCATCGTGGCCTACGTGGGGCGGCTGCACCCGGTGGGCATGGTGTTCTCGGCCGTGCTGATGAGCATGTTCTATATCGGGGGGGAGTTGGCGCAGTCGCGTCTGGGCCTGCCCAAGTCGTTGACCGGGGTGTTCCAGGGGCTGTTGCTGTTCACTCTGCTGGGTTGTGACACGCTGGTCAATTACCGTCTGCGCTGGGGAAAGAAGTAATGGACTCCTACGCTCTGTTAATTGCCGCCACACTGAATGCGGGAACCGTGCTGGCCATCGCCTCGCTGGGACTCCTGATCAACGAGAAGGCCGGCATCGTCAACCTGGGGGCCGAGGGCATGATGCTGTGCGCGGCCATTGCCGGTTTCGCCACGGTGGTGCACACCGGCAGCGACACCATGGGTTTTGTCGCCGGCATGGGCGCGGGTGCCCTGATGGCGGCGGTTTTTGGTGCACTGGTGATCTGGCTCAATACCAACCAGTACGCCACCGGTCTGGCGCTGAGCCTGTTTGGTGCGGGCTTCTCGGCCTTTGCCGGCATCAGCTATGTGCAGGAGAAGATGCCCGAGCGGCCCAGCTTTGCGATTCCATTCCTGTCGGACATTCCGCTGGTCGGCCCGGCCCTGTTTCGCCAGCATCCGCTGGTCTACCTGACCGTGCTGTTTGCGCTGGCGCTGATCTGGTTCCTGTACCGCACCCGCTCCGGGCTGATCCTGCGCAGTGTCGGCGAGAGTCCGGAATCAGCCCATGCCCTGGGCTACCCCGTGCGCTGGATACGCCTGGGCGCGGTGGTGGTGGGCGGGGCGCTGTGTGGCCTGGCTGGTGCCTACATCTCCATCGTCTACACGCCTTTGTGGGTGGAGGGCATGGTCTCGGGCAAGGGCTGGATTGCGCTGGCGCTGACCACCTTTGCCACCTGGCGCCCGGCACGGGTATTGCTTGGTGCTTACCTGTTCGGTGGCGTGACCATGTTGCAATTCCATTTGCAGGGAATTGGCGTGGAGGTTCCGAGCCAGTTCCTCAGCATGCTGCCGTATGTGGCGACCATTGTGGTTTTGGCACTGATCTCGCGCAATCCGCGCTGGATACGGATTAATATGCCAGCTGCCATTGGAAAACCGTTTTATCCCGGCTCGTAGCGCCCGCTGCACCGAGCTGATTTCTTTTCGCAACCCCCAGTTTTATAGAAGGACCCCACATGACAGATCTGCACAAACGCACACTCCTGAAAGTCGCCGCATTGACCGCCGTGGCAAGCGCTGCGCTGGTTGGTTGCGGCAAGAAGGAAGAGCCGGCTCCCGCGCCGGCACCGGCACCAGTTGCCTCGGCTCCCGCACCCAAGCCCGAACCGCTGAAGATTGCCTTTGCCTATGTGGGCCCCGTGGGCGACGGCGGTTGGACTTTTGCGCACGACAACGGTCGCAAGGCGCTGGAAAAGGAATTCGGCGACAAGATCAAGACCTCGTTCGTTGAGAGCGTGCCCGAGTCGGCTGACGCCGAGCGCGTGATCCGCGACATGGCCAGCCAGGGCAACAAGCTGATCTTTGGCACCACCTTTGGCTACATGGACCCCATGCTCAAAGTGGCTGCGGACATGAAGGATGTGAAGTTCGAACACGCCACCGGCTACAAGACCGCCGAAAACCTGCGCACCTACGACAGCCGCACCTACGAAGGTGCCTACATGGCGGGTGTGATCGCCGGCAAGATGACCAAGTCCAACACGCTGGGCGTGGTTGCCTCGGTGCCAATTCCTGAAGTGATCCGCAACATCAACAGCTTTACGCTGGGCGCGCAGAGCAGCAATCCCAAGATCAAGACCAAGGTGGTGTGGGTCAACGAGTGGTTCAACCCACCGAAGGAAACCGAAGCTGCTACCAGCCTGATCAACGGTGGCGCCGACGTGCTGTTCCAGAACACCGATTCGCCCGCCGTGCTGAAGACCGCACAGGACAAGGGCAAGCGCGCCTTCGGCTGGGATTCCGACATGACCGCTTACGGTCCCAAGGCCCACCTGGCGTCCGCCGTCATCAACTGGTCGCCGTACTACATCAAGGCCACCAAGGACGCGCTGGAAGGCAAGTGGACCACGGGCAAGGCATGGTGGGGTGTGAAGGAAGGCGCAATTGACATCGTGTCGATCGCCGAAGACGTGCCCGCCGAAACCAAGGCCAAGGTCGAAGAAGTGAAGAAGGGTCTGGCCGACGGCTCCTTTGTGATCTGGAAAGGCCCGATTGTGGACAACACCGGCAAGGAACAAATCGCCAAGGACAAGACGGCTGACGATGAATTCCTGGGCGGCCTGAGCTTCTACGTCAAGGGCGTGGAAGGCAAGATCCCCGGCGGAAAATAAGCGATCTCCGACTCGCTACACTGGGCCGCTTTTGAGCGGCCCTTTTCTATTCCGGGGAGTTTTACCACCATGAAAATTGATTTGATTGGCGCCATCACCGCCTCCATGCCCTTGCTGTTTGCCGGCGCCGCGTTGGCCGCCAGTGCGCCGAAACCAACCTCCTTGAATCGTGCCGACATCCCGCCACAATACCGCTGGGATGTATCGCCCATCTACGCCAGTTGGGACGAATGGGAGGCGGCCATGAACACGATACAGGTCAAGATGGATGCCTTTGCCGCGCGCAAGGGTTCGCTCAAGAATGGCCCGGCAGCAGTGCTCAGCGCCTACCAGGCCTTCGACGAGATCGGCATGCTCCAGTACAAGGTGTACCGCTATCCCCAGCTGCAGCGCGACGTGGAGACACGCAACCAGGAGGTGGCCGGCAAGTTCCAGCGGGTGGGCGCGGTGTTTGCCAAGTTCGGCACCGCCACATCCTGGTTCACACCCGAGTTGCTGCAGATTCCGCAGGCCACCATGGAGCAGTGGATTCGGGAGACACCGGCGCTGGCTGCCTACCGCTTCACCATTCTGGACAACTACCGCCAGCAAAAGCATGTGCTGGACGAGCAGGGTGAGCGCCTGCTGTCGTATGCAACCCGTTTCAACCAGACCCCCACGGCCACGTTCCAGGAACTGTCCACCTCGGACATCAAGTTTCCGACCGTGACGCTCTCTGACGGCAAGGAAACCAGGCTGACGCCCGGCACCTACCAGTCGGTGCTGCAGACCAATTACAACCAGGCCGATCGCGCCAAATCCTTTGATGCGTTCATAGCCACCTATGCTGCCACGGCCAACACCTATGCGGCCATCTACAACGGTGTCATGCAAAAGGGCTGGTTCACGGCGCAGGCCCGCAACTTCCCCACCACGCTGGACGCCGCGCTGGAGGGGCACGCCATTCCCATCGATGTGGTGAACACCTTGGTCAGCACGGTGCGTGCCGGCACAGCGCCGCTGCAGCGCTATGCCAAACTGCGCAAGAAGCTGCTGGGGCTGGAGCAATACCACCTGTATGACGGCTCCATTCCCATCTATAAGACAACAGCCACCTACCCGTATGACGACGCCAAGCAAACGGTGTTGCAGTCGGTTGCCCCGCTGGGGGCCGACTACAGCGCCAAGTACCAGCGCTTTCTGGCGGGTCAGCAAATTGACGTGTATGAGAGCGAAGGCAAGCGCTCGGGTGCCTACGTGGGCGGTGTCTATGGCGTAGGTCCCTACATGCTGCTGAACCACAACGACACCCAGAATGCGTTGTTTACGCTGGCCCATGAAGGTGGGCACGCCATGCACACCATCCTGTCGTACGAGAAGCAGCCCTTTGTCACGTCGGCGTACACCATCTTTGTGGCCGAGGTGGCTTCGACGACCAATGAGCGCTTCCTGCTGAACAAGTTGCTGGAGACCACCACCGACCCCAAGGAACGCTTCCTGTTGTTGCAGCATGCCGCCGACTCCATTGTGGGGACCTTCTACACCCAGGTGCTGTTCGCCGACTTTGAGATGCAGGCCCACAAGCTGGTGGAAGCCGGCAAGCCGGTCACTGCGGCGGTGCTCAACGGCATCTACCTGCAACTGCTGAAGGACTACTACGGCGACGCCGTGACCGTGGACGATGCCTACAAATACACCTGGTCGCGCATTCCGCACTTCTACAACTCACCGTATTACGTCTACCAGTATGCGACCTGCTTTGCCTCCTCGGCCAAGCTGTTCAAGGACATGACCACCGGCGAGCCCGCCGCACGGGCGGCCGCCACCGAGCGCTATCTGGAACTGCTGCGCAGCGGCGGCAACGACCATCCCATGACACAGCTGCAAAAAGCCGGTGTGGACTTGTCCAGGCGCGAAACCGTGCAGGCAGTGGTCGAGCAGATGGAGGAACTGGTCACGGCCATGGAGGCCGAGGCCGCCCGCATTCGCTAACCCGCCAGAGCCGGCCCGATATAGACTGCCTCGTGTCAGGAGAACCCATGAACCACAAACCCGTATCCCCCGAGCGCCTGCCTGCGCTCTTGCGCGCCATGCCCAAGGCTGAACTGCACATGCACATTGAAGGCTCGCTGGAGCCCGACATGATTTTTGCCATGGGTCAGCGCAACGGGGTGTCCCTGGCCTACCCCAGCGTGGAGGCACTGCGCCGGGCCTATGTGTTCAACAACCTGCAGGAGTTTCTGGACATCTACCACGCCGGAACCACGGTGCTGAAGACCGAGCAGGACTTCTTCGACATGACCGATGCCTACCTGGCGCGCGCCCAGGCAGACAACGTCCTGCACACCGAAATATTCTTCGACACGCAGACGCACACCGGCCACGGCACCAGCGTGGAGACTGTCATCAACGGCTTGTATCGCGCCTGCCAGGAGGCACCCGCACGCCATGGCATGACGGCATCGCTGATCCTGTGCTTTCTGCGGCACTTGAGTGAGGCCGAAGCCTTTGAGTGCCTGGAGCAGGTGCTGCCGCTGCGCGACAAGATTCTGGGCATTGGCCTGGCCTCCAGCGAAGTGGGGCACCCGCCTGAGAAGTTCGCCAAGGTGTTTGCCCGTGCCCGCGAACTGGGCTTTCGCCTGGTGGCCCATGCCGGCGAGGAGGCGCCACCGGCCTATATCTGGAGCGCGCTGGATGTGTTGAAGGTCGAGCGCATCGACCACGGTGTGCAGGCCATCCACGACGCCGCACTGATGCAGCGCCTGGCCCAGGAACGCATCCCGCTGACCGTGTGCCCCTTGAGCAACCTCAAGCTGTGCGTCTATCCCACGCTGGCGCAGCACAGCCTTCAGCGCATGATGGACGCCGGCATCATGGCCACCGTCAACTCGGATGACCCGGCCTACTTTGGCGGCTACATCAATGAGAACTTCACCCAGACCTTTGCCGCGCTGGGCATGACCAGCCAGCACGCCTACCAGCTGGCGCGCAACAGTTTTGACGCCAGCTTCATCGACGC
>JAVBYK010000335.1 GCA_030824095.1 bacterium | reverse complement strand
GCCTCGATCTTGGAAAAATCCAGGATGTCGTTGATGATGGTCAGCAGCGCACTGGCGGAATTTTTGACCACCTGGGTGAAATCGCGCTGCTCGCTGTCCAGGTGGGTGTCCAGCAGCAAATCCGTCATGCCAATGATTCCGTTCATGGGCGTACGAATCTCATGGCTCATGTTGGACAGGAATTCCGACTTCAGACGGGATGTCTCCAGTGCCTGGTCACGCGCGTTGCGCAGCGAACGCTCCGCTTCCTTGCGTGGCCCAATGTCGGTCAGCAAGCCGATGCAATGGGTGATATGCCCCTGATCATCATGGACCGGTGAGCAATGCAATTCCGCTGCATAGAGTGTTCCGTCTTTTCGGCAGTAATTGAGCTCAACGGTGAATCCCTTGCCCGCCATCAGATCCGCATAGAGCTGGCTCAACTTTTCGGTTCGCTCGCCCGGCGCACCCAACATGGCCGTCCGGTGGCCCAGAACCTCGCTCGGCGTGTAACCCGTGATCTCGGCAAACGCCGGATTGACGTATTCAATCGTGGGGCCATCCTCCGTCGCATCGGCACTGGCAATGAAAATGCCCTGCCCGATTTCCTGCAGCGCAGCCTGCTGCAGACGAATGCGCGACTCGCGTGCCTGGCGTTCGCTGATATCCTGGAAGGACACCAGTGAGCCCACCACCTTCCCATCCAGCATCAGCGGCTTGGATCGGTACGACACCGGGAAGCACGCGTTGTCGCGGTTGACGAAATGCTCTTCACCGTCCAGGGACACGCCCTCACTCAGCACGGCGATCAGAGGGCATTCGTCACGCGGGTAATGGCCGCCGTCCGGCCGGGTATGGTGTATCGACAGGTGGGCTTGTTGTCCCACCAATTCTTCCGACTTCCACCCCAGCAATTGCTCGGCTGCCGCATTGATGAACGTGATGTTGCCCTGCATGTCGGTCGCATACACCCCGTCACTCAGGGTCCCCAGCATGGTGTCGCTTTGCAGACGCTGGCGTTCCACCTCGTCCTTGGCGCTCTGGGTGGCGGCCAGTGCTGCGCTGAGTCGCCCCATGAACAAAACGACCGCCGTGGCCCCCAGGACCAGCACAATAGCCAGCAAGATCGTCTCCAGCTGCTTGAGCCGGTCTTTCTGCTGCTCCAACTCCAGCTCCAGCGCCTTCAGCCGCTGGTCCCCTTCCAGAAACAGGCGATTGGCGTTCTCATCCAGGCGCTCAAACTGTGGCGGCGCCTGCTTGAGCAACAGCGCGATCTCATCCTCCACGTCAAAGAACAGCTTGCGGTCTTCCTGCTCCTGGGCCCGCCAGCGAACCCGCAACTTCTCCTCCAGGACTTTCGAAAATTCGCTGAGTTGCGCCAGCTGAGGTTCAATCTCAATGACTTCCATGACCACCGCCTGCCCCTTGGCCTCGGGCTCATACGTGGCCTCGCGCAGCAACTCGTCACGCCCGCCCACGTTCAGGCGCATCTCCCGGCGCACTGTTCCACCGTTTTGCAGCACGCCCAGATCATGACGGAGCTTTTCGAGCTGACTTTCCACCGTGGCTCGGATGCGCTCAAACCCCTTGACGTTTTGCGTCACCGCCATGCGGTAGATGTCTTTCTCGACACCCTGGATGCCGCGCACGATCTCTTCGCCCACGAAGAGCCGGGCACGCTCGTTGTAACCCCGCTGGCTCAGATTCGCTTCCAGGTCATTGAAGAACCAGCGCAAGCCAAACACCATGCCGATACACAGCAAAAATATGAACGCCAGCCACCGCAAAGGCGTGTCCACCGGCTTGTCGAGACGGACTTCCGATTCCTGACTGGCACTTGGCATACCGTATGGCTCGACTATTTTCCCGACAGGGGAGTTTTGTTGTCCAGGAATCCATGCTTTCGGAAGATGGCCTGACCCTCTTCGCTGGCTGCCAGAGTCATAAACCGGCGCGCAATGTCGGGCTGCTTGGAGCTCGTCAGCAAGCTCAACTCCAGCGCCTGTGGCTTGGCCAGACTGGGAGGCAAATCAATCGTGTCCACCACACCGACGTTGTCTGCGAAGTAGCCCACGGCGCGCCAGTTCATGGCCAGGTCCGCCTCTTTTCTTTTGATCGCCAGTGCGAGACTGCGCGAGTCTGGCGAGAGAAAGGCCACCGACTTGACCACCTTCTGGTAGATGCCCAGGCTGTCCAAAATGTCCTTGGTTTCCTGCCCCACGCTTCCGGATGTGGCATTGCCCACGATGGCAGTCAGGTCCTTGCGCAGCAACTCCTGGGGATCACCCTTGACCTGCTTGGGATTCCCTTTTTGAACCATCAAAGCCATCTGGTTATACCCAACGTTCACAAAACTGCCCAGCAGACCTTCCTTCAGGTACTTGGCACGGTAGGAGGGTTCCCCCGGCAGATACCAATCGCCCACTCCGCTCTTCTTGGCGGACTGGTAGAGGTGCTCCGAGCCCCCTTGGGCAATCGACAGCTTGACGCCTTCCCGGGCTTCAAACAGGTGGGCAATCTCCGTCATGGGGTGAACCATGGTGATGCCGCAGTAGAGCAGCATCTCAGGCTTGGCTGTCTGCGCAAACGCGCTACCACCCACCAAAAACAGCACGGCGGCAAAAGTCCGGCAAAGCTTGTTCAACATCGTCAAGTCCATAAAAGTCAACAGCTAACCAATTAGACACCAAGCATGTCCCGTTTTGGCGCCGCGTGATCGGCAGCAAGTCACCCAGGCCCCAGCCGCCCCGGCTCGCCACTTTTTTAAAAAGTGTTGGAAATCACCGACACCACACCGGTTTTACCGGTGATAACTTTGCGCCCTTGTCTGAACACTCACCGGAGCCACCATGCCCAAAACCCTGATCGAACCCTTCCGCATCAAAAGCATAGAGCCCATCCGCATGACCACGCGAGAGGAGCGCGTGCAGTTGCTGGAGGCCGCCAAACTCAACGTCTTCAAGCTGCGCGCCGAAGACGTGCTGATCGACTGGCTGACCGACTCCGGCACCGGCGCCATGTCGTCCAAACAATGGGGCGCCATCATGGAAGGCGACGAGAGCTACGCCGGGGCGCGCAGCTTCTACCGCCTGGAAGCCGTGATCCGGGACATCACCGGCATGCAGTATTTCGTGCCCACCCACCAGGGCCGCGCCGCCGAGAAAGTGTTGTTCACCGCCGTCTGCAAGGCGGGAGACCTAGTGCCCAACAACTGCCACTTCGACACCACCCGCGGCAACCTGGAATACATGGGCGTGGAGGCCGTGGACCTGGTGATTGCCGAGGGCCTGCAGCCCGCGCTGGTCTACCCGTTCAAGGGCAACATCGACCTGGCACGCGCTGAAAGCCTGCTGCAGAAGGAAGGCCACCGCATTCCCTTCGGCATGATCACCGTGACCAACAACACCGGTGGCGGCCAGCCCGTTTCCATGGCCAACATTCGCGCCTACGCGGCCCTGCTGAAGAAGTACGGAAAGCCCTTCATCATGGACGTGTGCCGCTTCTCGGAAAACGCCATGTTCATCAAGATGCGCGAGCCCGGCTACGAAAACACACCCATCAAGACCATCGTGCAGGAAATGTTCTCCTACTGCGACGGCTGCACCATGAGCGCCAAGAAGGACGGCATGGTCAACATTGGCGGCTTCATCGTGCTGCGCAGCGAGGAGTGGCTGGACGCGGTGCGCAACGGCCTGATCATGATGGAGGGCTTCCCCACCTACGGCGGTATGGCCGGGCGCGACCTGGAAGCCCTGGCCGTGGGCCTGGTGGAAGGCATGGACGAGGACTACCTGCGCTACCGCCTGCGCACCGCCGAATACCTGGGCGAGCGCCTGGAGGCGGCCGGTGTGGGCTTTGTCAAACCCACCGGTGGTCATGCGGTCTACATTGATGCCAAGACCGTATTGCCGGACATGCCGATCGAACACTATCCGGCCTGGGCCCTGTGCAATGCGCTGTACCTGGAAGGCGGCATCCGCGGCGTGGAGATCGGTTCGGTGATGTTCGGCAAGCGCCTGGACTCTGGCGTCGAGACCTACCACAGCATGGAGCTGGTGCGCCTGGCTTTCCCGCGGCGCATGTACACGCAGTCGCACTTTGACTATGCGGCCGAAGTGATTGCCGAGGTCAAGCAGAAGGCGGCCAGCATCCGGGGCGTGAAGATCACTAAGCAGCCCAAATTCCTGCGCCATTTCACCTGCGAGTGCGCCTGGGTCTGATACCGGGCGGTACGGCACTTGTAAAATCGCCGATCTACTTCTTCTAGGTGGTTTTACATGTTCCTCTCATCTGTGCGCCAGGCACTTGCCGCTCTTCTTGTTGCCGTGCTGGTCTCTGCCTGTGGCGGCAGTGGCAGTTCAGCCCCCCCGCCCGCTGGGGGCATCACCGTGACACCCGGCGATGGCACTGCCACCATCAGCTGGGTCACCGTTCCCGGCGTGAAATACTGGCTGTTCTACGCGCCAGCCAGCACCATCTCGACCAAGGACTGGATCAACACACCCGGCAGCCGCGCGCTGATGGATGTGACCTCCCCCTATGTGCTGACCGGCTTGGCCAACGGCTACACCTATTCCTTCTCGGTCAATGGCCGCAATGGCGACGGCCCTGGCGGTGATGGCAGCCCGGTAGTGTCCGTCGTGCCGCGGCCGGCTGGTGGAACCTGGTCGGCACCGGCCATGCTGGGCAGCAACACCCTGCGCAGCATTACCTATGGCACCAGCACCGCCGATTCGCTGGGCTACTACCTGGCAGTGGGCGACTCCGGCGCCACCTTCAAGAGCAGCAACGGCCTGACCTTCAGTGCCGTGGCGCCGGCTTCCAGCTCCACCCTGAATGCAGCCACCTACACCCTGGGCAAATTCATTGCCGTGGGCGCCGGCGGCACCATCACCTACGGTACCGACCTGTCCACCTGGACGGTAGCCGCATCGGGCACCACGCAATCCCTGAACGCCATCGCCAGCAGCGGCTCGCTGGCCATTGTGGTGGGTAACGGCGGCACGGCCCGCAGCTCGGCTGACGGCGTCCTGTGGACACCAGTCACCCTGCCCACGACGCAGAACCTGTATGGCATCACCTACTCCAGCGCCGGTGTCTGGATGGCGGTGGGCGCCGCAGGAACCGTGCTCACCAGCACCGACGGAGCCAACTGGGTGGCTCAGGTCACCGGAACCACGGCCGACCTGAACGCCGTCGCGGTGCAGGCGGTCAGTTCGTATGTCTATGTCGCAACCGGCAACAATGGCACCATCATTCGCAGCACCGACAATGGCGCCAGCTGGTTCCAGCAAACATCCACCACCACGGCCAACCTGACGGCGGTCAGCCCGACCTCCAGCCAGTTCCTGGCTATCGGTACCGGTGGCGCGGTGGTCACCAGCCCGGATGGAGTCACCTGGACCAGCCGCACCAGCGGCACCAGCGCCAACCTGATGGCCGTCATCGGCGGGCTCTCCCAGTACGTGGCGGTTGGCCAGGGCGGCATCGCCATCAACTCGCAGTAACATCCCACCACCATGACACGCGACAGCCCGATCGTGGGTAGCACCACCCAGGTTGCCGGAACGCGCTTCCGGCCACACGGCCGTGTCGATATGTGGATGGAAAACGATGTGCTGCATTACGAGTCCACCGGACCGTTCAATGCCGAAGTATTTGAATGCCTGGCAGTCACGCAGCGGGATTTCCTGCTGTCGCTGCCGCTGAACGGCCCCTGGGCCAGCATTTGCACCCTGCGCAACAGCGCAATGACCACGCCCGACGGCATACAGCGCTATACCGAACTCATGCAAAGCCCCAAGCCGCCCGCGCTGGAACCGGTGGCCACGGCCTTTGTGGTGGGGCC
>JAVBYK010000220.1 GCA_030824095.1 bacterium | reverse complement strand
TTGCTGTTCTGCCTGCGCGGACTGTCGGACCGCCTGGCCTGGTCGGACCGCCTGCTCGCCCCGATGTTCTGGATGCTCAACATCGGCCTGGCCATGATGGTGTTCATCTCGCTGGTGCCGGCCGGCATCTACCAGGCCTGGGCCAGCATCACCCAGGGCATGTGGTTTGCCCGTTCACCTGAAGTGGTGCACTCGCCCTTCATGGAAACCCTGGTTTGGCTGCGCGTGCCGGGTGACATCGTGTTCGCCCTGGGCACGCTGTTCCTGGCCTGGTTTGCGCTGCGTCTGCTCAAGGGCAAGAGCAGCACGCAAGCCCTGCCGCTGACCGGTGTCAAGGTTCGCAACGCCTGAGACCAGACCACCCAAAAGAAAAGGCGCAACGGGCAAATGCCCGTTGCGCCTTTTTAATGTTGTGCGGCTGATCAACGATGGTGTTTGCTTAACCGCAGCAGGCTCCGCCCGAGCAGCAATTGCTGGCGCCCTCGGCCACCTTGCCGACCTGCACACGCCAGACCGCTGGCCCGGCTTCCAGGCTCTTCCAGGAAAAGCCATCACCAGCACGAACCTGCAACTGCCCGCGCAGGCTCTTGGGGTCGTGGCCGGACAGCAGGTGGAAGGATTGCCCCTCCTCCATCTCTTCAAACTGCTGGAGCAGGCGTTGCGCGCCGGCCAGTGCGGTCGTGTCACGGATATCAATGGTGGCGAAGTTATCAGACATGGAGAGTTCCTTTGCAAAGACAGGTTGATTTATATGATGTATTATATTGGCATCTTTATTGTACTATCGCTGCAATCCAGCCCTGCCAGTGCGGAAATCAGTCCACGCACGATGTGGTGAAATCATCCCTCCACGTCAGCGCGCATCGGAATATGGCAGCCATCCCTACGGACATCGGAAAATACCAGGTCGAACGTGAACTGGGACGCGGCGCCAGCGGCGCCGTCTATCTGGCGCGCGACACCTTTCGGGACAACTGGGTTGCCATCAAGCAGATCCACCCGCATCTGATGGTAGACCCGGCCCAGGCCAACAAATACCGCCGCCTGCTGCACAACGAGGCCGTACTCGTGGGGCAGATCAGCCATCCGCACATCGTGGCACTGATCGACGTAAACGAGCGGGCCAGCCCACCTTATCTGGTGCTGGAATATGTGCAGGGCCAGTCGCTGGAACAGCACACCACGCCGGATACGCTGTTGCCGGTACCCGAGGTGCTGGACATTGCCTTCAAGTGCTGCAATGCGCTGGAATACGCCCATTTCCACGGGCTGGTGCACCGAGACATCAAGCCGGCCAATCTCCTGTTGCGCGACGATGGCGAGGTGAAGCTCACCGATTTTGGCGCGGCCATGTCGCAGAACGGCGATGTCACACAGTTGGCCGGGCTGATGGGCTCACCCGCCTACATGTCGCCCGAGCAGATCCGCGAGGAAAAGCTGACACACCAATCCGACATGTTCTCCCTCGGCGTGGTGCTGTATGAGCTATTGACCGGCCAGAAGCCATTCCAGGGGGAGAGCGACTACGCCACCATCTACAAGATCGGCGCCGAAGACCCGGTGCCGGTGCGCGTGCTGCGCCCGGACTTGCCCGCCACCCTCGACGACATCGTGCGCACCGCCCTGGCCAAGAAGCCGGCCAACCGCTTTGCCACATGGGCCGAATTTGCCGATGCGATCATTGGCGCCAGCACCAGCCTCACCAAACTGGCGTCCCAGATCACCGAGGTGGAACGTTTCCAGACGCTGCGCCAACTCGACTTCTTCCGGGATTTCAGCGATGTCGCCATCTGGGAAACCCTGCGGCTAGGGCGTATCCGCTCGCTGGAGCGCGGAACCGTGCTGATGGAGGAAGGCTCGGTCGGCCGATCCTTCTACCTGCTTCTGGACGGTGTGGTGCGGGTCACCAAAAAGAACCTGGCACTGACCAAGCTGCGCGCCGGGGTCAGCATCGGCGAAATGGTCTATCTGCAACCAGGCAAGAACCTGCGTTCAGCCACGGTAACCGCCGAGACGAAAATATCTGTTTTGAAAATCAAGAGTGCGTCCCTGCAACAGGCATCCGCCGAACTGCAATCCTGCTTCGACAAGGCCTTCATCAAAATGCTGGTCACCCGGCTGATTGCCACCAACCAGCAGTTGTCGGAATGGGATGTGCGATGAAACTGGGCGGTTGACCGCCCTATTGCGTCTTCAACCGCGAAAATCCCGAGAGCACCTGCTGAGCCAGCCGGGTGCTTGAGCTGATCAAGTCGAGTTCATCCGCCAGGATATGTGCGGCCTCCGTCAGGAATATGTCCTTGGCAACCTTGCTGGCTTTCTCTGCAGCCAATTCGGCATTCAGGCTGCGCTCGTTCGCGTGCAGGCCATCGTCGAGCGTGTTTTCCGGATTGGCGTCGGCACCATCCGCTTTGGCCTGGTTGCGCAAGGCCTCGCGGGTCTTGAGTTTATCGGCACGCGCATCGCGCTCCTTGCGGCGATCTGCCTCATTGAGCGAGACGCTCTTCTTGCTCTTTTGCTGCAAAAACTCCGCAATGTCCTCCTTCAGAAACACAAACTCCGGGTCCTTGGCGATCCGTTGTTCATGCTTGACTTGCAACAGCGGCAGGATGTCTGCCAAGTCACCCAGGGGATGGAAGCCGGCCGGTTCTATCTGGTTCCACGGCAGGGCATTGTCAAATCCAGCTTCACCACCATCCGCATCCGAAATGCTGGGCAGGGTGATGTCGGGTTTGACGCCCCGCAGTTGGGTGGTGCCGCCATTGACCCGGTAGAACTGCGAAACCGTCATCTTGACTTCACCCAACTTCGGCGTTTCGCTCTTGGCGACTGTATCCAGATTGATGACCGACTGAACCGTCCCCTTGCCGAAACTGGGTTCGCCAATGATCAGCGCGCGTCCATAGTCCTGCATGGCAGCGGCAAAAATTTCCGATGCGGACGCAGAGCCGCGGTTGATCAGTACGCACAACTGCCCATCCCACGCGGCAACGGCATTGCTGTCGCCTTCCACCCGGACCTTGCCACGGGAATCGCGTTGTTGCACCACGGGTCCACTGCCAATGAACAGATTGGAGAGTTCGACCGCCTCGGACAGTGAGCCGCCGCCGTTGTTGCGCAAATCGATCAGCACGCCATCCACCTTGGCGTCCTTCAACTCACTCAGCAAGCGTGCGGCATCGCGGGTTGCACTTCTGAAAGCCTTGTCCCCTTGTTGCCGCGCCGCAAAGTCTTGGTAGAACGCTGGCAAAGTGATGACACCAATGCGCCGTGTTCCGTCCGCACCCTTGACTTCCAGGATCGATTTCTTTGCGGCCTGTTGCTCCAGCGGAATTTTTTTCCGCACCAGGGTCACCACGTTTTGGGGAGCGTCGGGGTTTGCGTCCACTGGCAGCACATTGAGCTTGACGACCGTGCCTTCCGTGCCCCGGATCAACTGCACGACATCATCCAGACGCCAGCCCAGCACCTCGGTCATGGCGGCGTCCGTAGCCTGCGTGATGCCAACGATGCGGTCCCCGACCTTGAGTTGACCTGAGCGCGCCGCCGGGCCACCGGGCACCAACTCGCGAATCACCGTCATATCGTCACGCTCCTGCAACACCGCACCAATTCCGACCAGTGACAGCTTCATCGAGATATCGAATTCCTGGGTGGCCTTGGGACCGAGGTAGTTGGTATGGGGTTCGATTGACATGGCATAGGCGTTCATGAAGAGCTGAAATACATCTTCACTCTTGAGCCGTTTCAGATTCGCCAGCGCGTAGTCGTAGCGCTTGCCCAGGGTTGCGCGTATCGCGGCATCGTCCTTGCCAGCCAGCTTCAGACGCAGCCAATCGTTCTTCACGCGCCTGCGCCACAAATCCTTCAACTCACCTTCCGATTGCACCCAGGACGCCTTGTCACGCTGGTAGAAATAGCTCTCCTGTACGCCAAAGTCCATGGTCTGGTCCAGCTGGCCCCTGGCATACGCCAATCGCTCCCGCATGCGGCTCTGGTACAGGTTGAACATCGCAAAGGGTGTTTTCAGGTCCCGGTTCTTGATCGCGTCGTCGAGCTTGTCGCGCGCGGGTGAAAACTGGTCGATGTCAGACTGCAGAAAAAACAGCTTCTCCGGATCCAGCGACTTCAGGTAGCGATCGAAGATCTTCAGCGACATCGCATCATCCAGCGGCTTTGGTGCATAGTGAAACCGCGTCAACAACTCGGCGGTCATGGCGGCCGCCTGGACCTGTTCCAGCGCGGGCGCCAGCGTAACCGGCGCCACACTATCAGGAGGTGCGGCGAAACCCGCCACGCCAGAAGCAAACGCAATCGCGATCAGGAGTCTTTTCATTGGAAGCATCCAGTTATGACCCACATCCAGGCAACTTGTTCCCTGGAACATATGGGGAGGCTAACGTTTGCTGCATCGTAGGGGCAAGAAAAAAGCCTGCTATCGATTAAATAGCAGGCTTTTCATATATCACTTGGGGTGGCTGATGGGGCTCGAACCCACGACAACAGGAATCACAATCCTGGACTCTACCAACTGAGCTACAGCCACCGTGAGCCTTAGATTATAACGCGTCTTTTGCGCTATTTTGCAGGGCTTTATTCACTCTGTGCAGTTTGGCCAGGTTTTGGAGCCTTGATCTGCACCTTGAATCGGTGAGTCAACAGCTTGTAGTAGGCCTGATTCTCTGCGGCAGCAACCCATTGGGCATATTGCTTGCGTTCCTGTTCGGCTGCAGCAGGTGCTGGCGGATTGCGGGGCAATACCTTGTTCACGCGAACCACGGCATAACCCTGTGCGCCCAGATCAACCCCAACCCACACGGGCAGGCTGCTGGTATCGGCGTGCAACACGGCATCCAGCACCGGTGCCGGGACAACCTGGTTGCCTTCACGGCTCACGGTCACCGCAGCCGCCAGATTCGCAGGCGCCGTGGTCTTCCAGGCCGCCAGCTTCTCTGCACCATCCTTCTTCGCCAATTCAGCTGCCTGGCTAGCAACCAGGCGGTCTTTCACGCTGGCGCGGACTTCGGTCAACGGCTTGGTGCGCGCCGGCATGTAGTCGGTGATGCGTGCAGCGGCCAACTGGCTGGGAGCGACTTCAATGGCTTCGGTATTGCGTTTCTTTTCCAGCGAGTCCGCGCTGAAAATGGCGGCCAGCAGCTTGGGGCTGGCCAGCACGCCAGCGGCGCCGGGCGCGGGATTGCGTTGCAAACCGGTAGCAGTTTTCACTTCCAGCTTCAAACGCTCGGCCACGGGCTTGAGGCTGTCCGACTGCTCATACACACCGTTGGTAAACGATTCCGCAACTTCCGCAAATTTGCGTTGTGCCTGCTGGGTCTTCAGATCCGCTTCCATGCCGGGGCGCAGTTCCTCAAAACTCTTCTGTTTGGGTGCCTTGATGTCAGTAACCTTGATGATGTGGAAACCAAAGTCGGACTCCACAACATCGCTGATATCACCCTTCTTCAGGGCAAAGGCTGCGTCCTCAAAAGGCTTGACCATGGCGCCACGGCCAAAGTAGTCCAGATCGCCGCCATTGGGGGCCGATCCCGCATCCTGTGAATTCTTCTTTGCCAGGTCCGCAAACGCTTCCGGCGCCTTGCGCGCTTGCGCAAGCAGGGCGTCGGCACGCTCGCGCGCCTGTTTGCGTGCTTCGGCAGGCATGTCCTTGGGCGCGTTGATCAGGATGTGGCTGGCGCGCCGCTCTTCCTTTCCGCTCAGACGACCCACATTCTGTTCGTAATAAGACTTGAGATCCGCCTCGTTGAGAACAATGGAGTTCTTGACAGTCGCCAAATCCAGCACGACGTATTCAACCGTTGCGGACTCAGG
>JAVBYK010000337.1 GCA_030824095.1 bacterium | reverse complement strand
TTCTGCACGATGGCCGCGTCCAGGTTCAGGCCGGCCGGGCGCTGGATGATGTCCGCGCGCACGTTCTCGGCAAAAATCTTGACAACGGCAGGATCGACCTTCATGGCTGGCGATAGTACACCGGCTCGGTCTGCGGTGGCGGAGTTGGCTCAGGCCAACATGCTGCGGGCCACGGCCTCGGCCACCTTGATGCCGTCCACCCCCGCCGACAGGATGCCGCCGGCATAGCTGGCACCTTCACCGGCCGGGTACAGGCCCACCACGTTGGTGCTTTGCAGGTCGTCGCCGCGCGGAATCTTCAGCGGCGACGAGGTGCGTGTCTCAACCCCGGTCAGCACGGCGTCCATCATGTCAAAGCCCTTGATCTTGCGGCCGAACACCGGCAGCGCCTCGCGCACGGCGGCAATCGCATAGTCCGGCAGGCTGGTCGCCAGATCGCCCAGCTTGACGCCAGGCTTGTACGACGGCTGCACCGTGCCGAACGCAGTGGATGGCCGCGCGGCGATGAAGTCGCCCACCAACTGGCCGGGCGCCTCGTAGGTGCCGCCACCCAGCGCGTAGGCGCCGGACTCCAGCGTGCGCTGTAGCGCGATGCCGGCTAGCGGGTGCATGGCGGGGGCCAGCGCGGCCGCCTCCTGCGCGTAGCGCTTGCCGTCTTCCGGGCCAAAGGCATGCACAAAGCTGGCCTCGTCGCGCGGGAAGTCCTGCGGGTCGATGCCGACAACGATGCCGGCATTGGCGTTGCGCTCATTGCGGGAATACTGGCTCATGCCGTTGGTCACCACGCGGCCCGGCTCCGAGGTGGCTGCCACCACCGTGCCGCCCGGGCACATGCAGAAGCTGTAGACGGCACGGCCGTTCTCGGCGTGGTGCACCAGCTTGTAGTCGGCCGCGCCCAGCAGCGGATTGCCCGCGTGGCGGCCCCAGCGCGCCTTGTCGATGACGCTTTGCGGGTGCTCGATTCGAAAGCCCACCGAGAACGGCTTGGCCTGCATGGCCACGCCGCGCTGGTACAGCATGGCAAAGGTGTCGCGTGCGCTGTGGCCCAGGGCCATCACCACATGGCGGGCGGTCAGCTCGCTGACGGAATCGTTTTCAGTGTTTTTGACCACCAGCCCTCGTAGATATTGAATACCATGCTCACTTTTCAATAGCACATCAATCACCCGCTGCTCAAAGCGCACCTCACCGCCCAAGGCAATGATCTGTTCGCGGATGCTCTCCACCACCTTGACCAGCTTGAAGGTGCCGATGTGCGGGTGTGCCTCGTACAGGATTTCCGGCGGGGCGCCGGCAGCCACGAACTCCTGCATCACCTTGCGGCCCAGAAAGCGCGGGTCCTTGATCTGGCTGTAGAGTTTGCCGTCCGAAAACGTGCCGGCGCCGCCTTCGCCAAACTGCACATTGCTTTCGGGGTTCAGCGTCTTCTTGCGCCACAGCCCCCAGGTGTCCTTGGTCCGCTGGCGAACCGTGGTGCCGCGTTCCAGCACGATGGGTTTGAAGCCCATTTGCGCCAGCACCAGCGCGGCAAACATGCCGCAGGGGCCAAAACCCACCACCACCGGGCGCTCGGTCAGGTCTGCGGGCGCCTGGCCGACCGGGTGGTAGGCCATGTCGGGTGTGGCGGCGATGTGCGGGTGCTTCTCAAACTGCAGCAGCAGCGCGGCTTCACGGCCTGGATCGGCCAGTGCCAGGTCCACGATATAGACCACCAGCAGATCGACCTTGCGTGCATCAAAGCTGCGCTTGAACACATTCAGCGTGGCAATGTCGGCAGGCGCGATGCCCAGTGCCTGCGCGGCCAGTGTTTTCAGTGCGTCAATCGGGTGCGGCGCCGGGGCGCGGTCGGCCTCGGTCTCGGTGGGTGCATCGGCCGCGCGGCGGGCCTCCACGGGAACGGCGGACAGGGGGAGTTTGAGTTCGGTGATGCGGATCATGGTCAGTCAGGCTCGTGGTTATCAAGCAGGGAAGGTATTTTAGGTGGGCGGGGCTTTTGAAGCCCATGCACCCAGGGAGATGCGGCAGTTTTTCGGTTCTATACTGAAACGGCACGCGGCGCCCGATGTGCCGTGGCCCCCCCCATTCAAGGAGAAAACATGAAACGATTGCTGACTGTCGCCGCTTCGTTGTGTCTGGTTGCCTTTGCTGCGCCCGTTTTCGCGCAGGAATACAACAAAGTGCCCGCGGACGATCCCCAGTACAAGCAGTGCCTGGTGCGCGTGAACAAGCTGTATGAAGGTGGCGACGAGAAGAGCCCCATCCGTGGTCAGAACAAGGCTGAGGCCTATTGCGCCTGCCTGTGGAACGAGACACCCGACGACTTCAAGGGCAATCTCTCCAAATTTGCCGACAGCGACAAGGGCAAGAAGCTCGACAAGGTCTGCACCAAATACTCCAACTGGGAGTGAAAAAGACAAAAGGGGCCGATGGCCCCTTTTTTTTGAATCCGCCTGCCGTACTCAGGCGGGCAAAAAGCCTTCAATCGACAGGTAACGCTCGCCGGTGTCGTAGTTGAAGCCCAGCACCGTGGCGCCGGCCGGCAGGTCGGGCAGTTTCTGTGCAATGGCAGCCAGCGTGGCACCGCTGGAGATGCCCACCAGAATGCCTTCCTGAGCGGCGCTGCGGCGGGCGTATTCGCGGGCGGCTTCGGCCTCCACCTGGATCACGCCGTCCAGCAGGTCGGTCTTCAGGTTGACGGGAATGAAGCCCGCGCCAATGCCCTGAATGGGGTGGGGCGAGGGTGCACCACCGGAAATCACGGGCGATTGTGTGGGCTCCACCGCAAACACCTTGAGTTGCGGGAACTTGGCCTTGAGCACCTGGGCTACGCCACTGATATGGCCGCCGGTGCCTACGCCGGTGATCAGGGCATCGATGCCATCGGGGAAGTCGGCCAGGATCTCCTGCGCCGTGGTGCGCACGTGGGCGTCGATGTTGGCCGGGTTTTCAAACTGCTGCGGAATCCAGGCGCCGGGAATGGTGGCGGCCAGTTCCTGGGCGCGGGCGATGGAGCCTTTCATCCCCTTCTCGCGCGGTGTCAGGTCAAAACTGGCGCCATAGGCCAGCATCAGGCGGCGGCGTTCGATGGACATGCTGTCGGGCATCACCAGAATCAGCTTGTAGCCCTTGACGGCGGCGACCATGGCCAGGCCGACGCCGGTATTGCCCGAGGTGGGCTCGATGATGGTGGCGCCGGGCTTCAGCGCGCCGCTGGCCTCGGCCGCTTCAACCATGGCCAGCGCAATGCGGTCCTTGATGGAGCCGCCGGGGTTGCTGCGCTCGGACTTGATCCAGACCTTGTGCGTGTCACCGAACAGGCGGTTGATGCGCACATGCGGGGTGTTACCAATGGTTTGCAGAATGTTGTCGGCTTTCATGCGGGACTCCGTGAGTTGGTCGAAATGGGGAATTGCAGCGCCATTGTGGACGAGTTGTTCTATCGCTTTGGGTATATCCATATCCGCAGCGGCGATAATCGCCCTGTGAAGCCCACCAGACCACCGCTGGTGCAATTCTGGAAACAGAGCACTGGAGGAACGTCCGGACTGCATAGGGCAGCGTAGCAGCTAACGGCTGTCCACTGAAGGCATTGCACGCAAGTGTGGTGCCCCAAGGTGAGGATTAGAGCAACAGAGACGAGCCGATTCAGTTCGGGTGAAACGGGCAATCTCTACGCGCAGCAATACCAAGTAGGCCAACGTTGACGGGGCCCCCGGAGTTGGCGGGTAGGTAGCATCGAGCCGCTGGGTGACCAGCGGCCCAGAGTAATGGTGGTCACATGGGGGAAACCCCATGCACAGAATCCGGCTTATCGGTGGGCTTCACACTTTTTTTTGGCGTTTTGATGTATGGTTGCACCATGTTCCCTGTGACATGAGGAGGCACCATGCGACCTATTTCGGAATTGTTGAAGCAGCGTTCTCCCGGCAACTGGAGTCTGAGCCCCAATGACAGCGTGTTCAATGCGCTGCAGACACTGGCGGATCACAACGTCGGTGCCCTGATGGTGCTGGACAACGGCAAGCTGGTGGGAGTTTTCTCCGAGCGGGATTACACGCGCAAGATCGCGCTGGCCGGCAAGTCCTCCAAGGACACCAAGGTCCGCGACATCATGACGGGCCACGTGGTCACGGTCTCGCCCCAGGTCCGCACCCGCGACTGCCTGGCACTCATGAGTCAGAAGAAGATTCGCCACCTGCCGGTGGTCGACGGCGAGACGGTGGTGGGCATGATCTCGATCCGCGACATCATGAACGACATCATTGCCGACCACGAGATGACCATCAGCCATCTCGAACACTACATCACCAGCTAAGAAGAGCTGCTGACCACGCCGCTGGCCAATGGGCATGGTCAGGGCGTGCATACAACCGGGCACACCGCAGCGCGCATGGCCGCGTCTGCGAAGAAGTGCTGCAGCGCCCAATCCCGGGACGGTCATCGCCGTCAAAGCACGACCCAGAATCCATGGAGTCAACGATGAAGCATTTCCTGAACTCTTTGCCCCTGTTGTCCAAGCTGGCGTTGTTGACGGCCTTCAGCATGGCAGGGCTGCTCATCGTGTCGAGCTACCTGATGTCGGATGTGCGTGCGCGCCACTGGGAGGGGCGAGAGGCGGTGGTCCGCAGTACGGTCGAAACGGCGGCCAGCGTCGCGGCCTGGGCGCACCAGCTGGAAACCTCGGGCAAGGTGCCGCGCGAGGAGGCGCAGAACCTGGCCAAGCAGGCCCTTGCCCAGTTGCGCTACAGCAAGGAGGAATACTTCTTCATCAGCGACATGGGCTCGCCGGCGAAGTTCATCATGCACCCCATCAAGCCGGAGCTCAACGGCACCTCGGTTTCCGCCGTCAACGGCGTGCCCTTGCTGGACCAGTTTGCCCGCAAGGTGCAAAGCGACAAGGCCGGTCTGGTGTCGTATCCGTGGCCCAAACCCGGCGGCACACAGGACGTGGAGAAAATTGCCTACGTGCAGGGGTTTGGGCCGTGGGGCTGGGTCATCGGTTCGGGGCTGTACATGGACGACATCCGGGCCGATACCCGTGCCTACACCCTGCAGGCCGGGGCGACTTTGCTGCTGGCGGCCGCCATCCTGGGCGGCATCGCCTTTGTCATCTCGCGCAGCATCCGCGAGGGCATCGACGACTCGGTGCGGATTGTGGATGCGGTGTCGCACGGCGACCTGAGCATGACTATCGCGGCCGATGGCAAGGACGAAATCGCCCGCCTGCTGCAGGCCATGGCGCGCATGCAAAGCGGCTTGTCGCGGGTGGTGCGTTCGGTGCGTCAGGGCTCGGAGAGCGTGGCCACGGCCAGTGCCGAAATCGCCCAGGGCAACAACGACCTCTCGGCCCGCACTGAACAGCAGGCCAGCGCGCTGGAGGAAACGGCTGCGTCCATGGAGCAGCTGGGCGCCACCGTGCGGCAAAACGCCGACAGCGCCCGCCACGCCAACGAGCTGGCCCAGAGCGCCTCCACCGTGGCTGTGCAGGGTGGCAAGGTCGTGGGCGAAGTGGTGCAGACGATGCGCGGCATCAACGAGTCCAGCCGCAAGATTTCGGACATCATCAGTGTGATTGACGGCATTGCCTTCCAGACCAATATCCTGGCACTGAACGCCGCGGTGGAAGCGGCACGCGCCGGCGAGCAGGGCCGCGGCTTTGCCGTGGTGGCCACCGAGGTCCGCTCGCTGGCCGGTCGCAGTGCCGACGCCGCCAAGGAGATCAAGACCCTGATCAACGCCAGCGTGGAGCGGGTGGAGCACGGCACGACGCTGGCCGATCAGGCCGGTGCCACCATGACTGACGTGGTGACCAGCATCCAGCGCGTGACCGACATCATGGG
>JAVBYK010000404.1 GCA_030824095.1 bacterium | reverse complement strand
CCCTGCAGCGTGACCGTGGCATCCATGCGCTGCAACAGCTTGCGCGTCAGTGCCAGACCCATGCCGACACCGGGGAACTGCTGGGCACTGTGCAGACGGCCAAACACCTTGAACAGTTTCCCCTGCAGGGCCGGATTGAAGCCGACGCCGTTGTCACGCACCTGCAGCGTCTCGAAACCCGCCTCGCCATCGGCAACGCGGCTGATGGCCACCACGGGCTGCTCGCGCCCGGCGGAAAACTTTACCGCATTGCCCAACACATGCAGCAGTGCCTGGCGCAGCAGATGTCGATCCGCCTGCACGGTTGGCAGGTCGTCGTCAATGTGCCATTCCACCATCGCGCCGGTCTGAGCCGCAGACAGGGTGTCGCACACATCCTGGACCAGCGCCTGCAAGGACACCGACTCCAGCACCAGCGGCTGCGTGCCCACACGCGACAGCTCGGTCAGCCCGTCCAGCAAGGACCCCATGTGACGGGCCGAGTCCACGATGGTGGCGAGAAACCCCTGCACCTCGGCATCGAGCTGCGGTCCCGCATCCTCCTGCACAAGTTGCGCGTAGGACACGATGTGGCGCAGGGGGGCGCGCAGGTCATGCGACACCGTGGCACTGAACTCCTGCATCTCCGCACGCACCGCGGCCAATTCGGCCTGCAATGCCGCCAATGTCTCTGGGTTGGAAACCGTCATCGCTCACTATCCTCGGGTCAGGCCTTGGGCAGTTTCTTCGGCCGGCTCCAGTTCGGGATGCTGACCTGCTTGCCGCGGGCCACCGTCAGTGCGCCGGCCGGTGTGTTCTTGGTAACTGTGGAGCCACCGCCCACGGTGCCGCCAGCACCCAGCGTGATGGGCGCCACCAGCACACAGTTGCTGCCCACGTGCACGTCGTCCTCGATCACCGTGCGGTGCTTGTTGGCGCCATCGTAGTTGGCGGTGATGCTACCGGCGCCGTAGTTGACGCGCTCACCCACCGTGGCGTCGCCCAGATAGGCCAGATGATTGGCCTTGGCACCCTTGGCCAGCGTGGAGTTCTTGACCTCGACAAAATTGCCGATGTGCACCTCGGCACCCAAATGGGCGCCAGGGCGCAGACGGGCAAACGGTCCTATCAGTGCGCCGGCCCCCACGGTCACGCCCAGATTTTCGCCATCGATATGGGTGAACGGGTGGATGACGGTGCCAGCTCCGATGACGGCATTGGCAATCACACAATTCGCGCCAATGGAGACCCCCTCCCCCAGATTCACCTGCCCCTGGAATACGCAGTTCACGTCTATGCTGACATCGCGCGCGCACAACAGGTCCCCGCGCACATCAAAACGTGCCGGATCTGCAAGGCGAACACCTTCATCCATCAGACGGTGTGCCTGCTGCAACTGGTAGGCGCGCTCCAGTTGTGCCAATTGCAGCGGGCTGTTGACGCCCGTCACCTGCACCGCATCGTCAATCCGGTGCGCGACGACCGGCACGCCATCGGCCACGGCAAACTTCACCACGTCGGTCAGGTAGTACTCACCCTGGGCGTTGCTGTTGTCGAGCCGTGCAAGCCAGCGCTTGAGTTGCGCAGCCGGAACCGCCATGATGCCGCTGTAGATCTCGGTAATGGCCTGCTGCTCGGGCGTAGCGTCCTTGTGCTCCACGATGGCCAGCACCTCGCCATCCACACCCGTGCCTGCGCGCACGATGCGCCCGTAGCCAGCCGGGTCCGGCATCTGCAAGGTCAGCAGGGCCAGCTTCTCACCCGCGCAGGCCGTAATCAGATGGAACAGCGTGGCCGGACGGGTCAGTGGCACATCACCCGACAGGATCACGACCACACCGTCATCCGCCAGCGCAGGCACCGCCTGCTGCACCGCGTGGCCGGTACCCAGCTGCGGCTCCTGGCGCACAAAGCTAATAGTCAACGGGCTCTCCGCCCTCGTATCCATTGAACAGGCTGCTTCAACTTCCATAGCACCATGCCCTGTGATCACCACCGCCTGGCGAGCCTGCAGCGCGCGCGCCGTATCCAGCACGTGGTGCAACAGGGGGCGCCCGCCCAGCGGCTGCAGCACCTTGGGAAGACGGCTCTTCATGCGCGTGCCTTTTCCGGCCGCCATAATGACTACGTCAATGGGAAGTCTTTCCAACGTGCCGTCTTTGTCCTGGAGTTCGGAAGTCACCTGCATGTCCTTTTCAAAGCAATCCAATTTGCGCTTTTTCTTTCAATCGGCACCCATTATCGGCGTGCTGGTGACCTCATTGGCGCTGGGCGGCTGCAGCGCGGTGCGCCTGGGCTACAGCAACGGGCCTACGCTGACCTACTGGTGGCTGGACAGCTATTTTGATTTCGATGACACGCAAAGCCTGCGGGTGCGCGAGGACTTGCAGGCGGTTCAGGACTGGCACCGCAAACAGGAACTCCCGCTGCTGGCGCACAAGCTCAGGGACCTCCAGGCCATGGCCCCCAAGGCCGTCACCGCCGAGCAGGTTTGCGGTGTGGTCGCCGACCTGCAGACGCGGCTACAGGTCACGCTGGAGCGCGTAACCCCCACCATCGCCGCCATCGCCCCCAGTCTGCAGGACGCGCAACTGGAGCACATGACCCAGGAATTTGCGCGACGCGACCGCACCTGGCGCGAGCAATGGATAGACGGCACCCTGACCGAACGCCGACAGCGCCGCGCGAAACAGATCGTTGAACGCGCCGAGTCTTTCTACGGCACCCTGGAAGCTGCGCAACTGGCCATCGTGCGGGATCACATCA
This sequence comes from bacterium, assembly GCA_030824095.1. Taxonomy (GTDB): domain Bacteria; phylum Pseudomonadota; class Gammaproteobacteria; order Burkholderiales; family Burkholderiaceae_C; genus Allorhodoferax. The sequence goes on along the minus strand of JAVBYK010000404.1, from coordinate 3,112 downwards.
GCAAATCCAGCTTCGATGGCCCACTCCAGTTGCGCGAAATGCAGCGCCGCCACGAGGATGCCTTGCAAGTCTTGCGGGAATTGCGCAAGCCCCCGGTGAAGCCCACCCAGGCCAAAGCCGAGGTCCGCGCACTGCTGGAGCGCACCCTCAAGGCGCCCGACCCCGCCTACCGGCGGTACATGGACAACCTGACAACAGAGAGCTGTGCGGCCATGGCCGCCCTGCACAACAGCAGCACCACCGAACAACGCACACGACTCGTGCAAACGCTGCAAAGCTACGAAGAAGACGCCCGCGTGCTCTCGGGTGAAGAGCCCAGAACCACGCCGGCTACAACGCCCTCCGCGTCAGCGATGTGAGCCGCCACCATGCCACCCAAACACTCCGAATTTGCCCAGTATTGTTGCGAGTTGCTCGCCAGCGCCGGCCCTTGCGTTGCCAAACGCATGTTTGGCGGATGGGGCATCAGCACTGACGGACTGACCATCGCCATCATTGCCGACCTCGGGTCAGGCGAAAAACTCTGGCTCAAGGCCACGGACGACAACCGCCACCTGTGGGAGGCCGCGCGCTGCGAACGCTTTACCTACCAGTCCACCAAGGATGGCAAACCGGTCGCACGTGGCATGAACTACTACAGCGCCCCCGAAGAGGCCATGGATTCAGCCAACGCCATGGCAACCTGGGCCAGGCTGGCACTGCAGGCGGCCCTGGCTGCCAAGGCGCCCAAGCCCCGTCGCCCGGCCACCCCACGCCAACAAAAGCCGACCCGTTTGGGCAAACCACGCGACAAGGTCTGAACCCAAGACCCACCAACCGGCACTGGAAGCCTGTGCCGCCTGTGCGGCGGACGACCAGACCAACCTGGATGCACCGCCCGGGGTGCCTTCGCTCCACGACTCCAACACGACGCGCTGCCCGCTCTGCAATGTGAGCCGGTCCCCGGCGCGCAACACCAGATCACCCCAATCGTTGGCGGCTCCAGCATGCGGACCGTCCAGCGTTGCCCAGACGCGCCCCTGCGCAATCTGCAACTCCACCGCCTTGTCGGCCTGAAACTGCAGCGCCCGCCCAGGGGCCACCTGCCAGCACAGCGTCTTGACGGGCTTCAGAGTGGATGGTGATTGTTGCGAATTCAGAACGGATTTCGAGGCCATGGCATTTCTCCTGCTACTCAGTTGCCAAGTGACAAGACATCAACTTGGCAGTGAATGATCACACCGGGGTGCTTCACAGTCCAATGAAATCGCGCTACGCTATTGATGCGTTTAGCGAATCAATCATCCCTGCATGCAACACCACCACACCGCACTGCGCACCCGCAGCATTTCCGTTGGCCATTTGCGCGCCTTTCTGGCCGTGACCCAGCACCTGAACTTTCGGGCCGCCGCCGAGGAGCTGGCGCTGACCCAATCCGCTGTCACGCGCCAGATCCAGGCGCTGGAGAGCGAGATCGGCGTCGCCCTATTCCTGCGCCACACCCGCGCCGTCGAATTGACCAGCGCCGGCACCCAGTTGCTGCGCGCCGTGTCGCCATCGCTGGAGCGCATCGACAGCGCGGTGCGCTTCATCCGCCAGAACGCCGGGCGCAAGATCGTGTCCATCAGTACCTGGGCCTCGTTTGCGTCCATGTGGCTGATCCCCCGGCTGGAATCCTTCCAGCGTGAGCACCCGGACATCGACATCCGCATCGACGCCACCGATGTGTCGGTCGACCTGGAGACCTCCGACGTTGACCTGGTGCTGCGCTACGCGCTGCCCACTAACGTGCCCGCCCAGGCCGAGCGCCTGTTTGGAGAACAACTCACGCCGGTGGCCAGCCCCTGGTTGCTCAAAAGCAGCCCGCCACTGAAGAAGGCCAAGGACCTGGCCCAGTTCGCACTGATCGAAGCCGGTGACGCCTACCGCAGCCAGCACATGGAGTGGCTGACCTGGCAGCGCTGGCTGGACGCCCAGGGGCTCAAGGGTTTCGAGCCCAAGCGCTGGCTGTATTTCAACTATGCGCACCAGATCGCGCAGTCCGCCCTGACCGGCCAGGGCGTGGCGCTGACCCGCATGCCGCTGATCGCCGACAGCCTGGCCAGCGGCGATCTGGTCGAGGTGCTGCCCGGCACGCGCCTGGAGTCCCCGCTGGCCTACTGGCTGATGGTCGGCCCGCGCAGCGGCCAGCGAGCGGAAATCAAGGCCTTTTGCGCCTGGCTGCACGCCCAGGCGCACACCACGCGCACAACCATCGGCGAAGTGAATGACTGAATGCTCTGTAAGCAAAGGTAAGCCCGGTCAACTCAGCCCAGCACCCGGCGTTGTAGTTGCATGACCGGTGAATCCATCGGACTGCTTTGCAAAAAAGCCAAGAAAGTCAAGCACAGACGCACTAACAAGGCTGTTGCAAAGACTGCCGCCAAGCCAGCGGACGCTGCGACCAAGTAAGCTGCATGCAACTGTTGGTCGGTTCGGGGGCATCAGGGAAACCTGGTGCCCTTTTTCACCGCTGGTCAGAAATGGGGTTCATTTGTCCGGCGGTCAGGTCGCCTGTCCTCCACCCGTCATTGGCAAACGTTATACACAAACATACTCTTGGAGAAATCGGATGAAGAAACTCATAGTCCTTGCGCTCGGCGCGTGTGCCCTGGCTTCTGCCGTTGCTCAAACCAATGTCGGCGTTTCCATCGGCATCAGCCAGCCCGGTGTCTATGGCCGCATCGACATTGGCAACTACCCTCAGCCCCGCCTCGTTTCCCCACAACCCGTGGTGATCATGCAGACACCGGTTGCCATCCACCAGCAGCCCATTTACCTGTATGTGCCTCCGGGCCACCAGAAAAACTGGGGCAAACACTGTGGGCGCTACAACGCCTGCGGCCAACCCGTCTACTTTGTGCAGGAAGATTGGGTGCGCGAACGCTACGAAGAGCGGCATGGTCACGGTGACCAGGGCAACCGCGGCCGTGGCAAGGGCCACGGCAAGGGCAACCGGGACTGAGACCGTCTACAGGATCGCGTTGGGGTTTTCTCCGCGCTCGTACACCACATGCGCGCGACCCACAATCAGCGGGTCGAGCTTGCCGATCTGCGGCAAGTCCTTGTTGGTATAGGGCAGCTTATGCAGCAC
>JAVBYK010000366.1 GCA_030824095.1 bacterium | reverse complement strand
CGCATGCACCGCAATGGATACAAACAAGGCTATCTGAAGGGTGCTGAATTGCCGCAGTTTCACGGAGCAGGATTATCGTTGGTCCCATCGGCCGGCTCGCTGACGTCCACCGCAATGGCGATCGGGCCGGACACTTCTTCGTCTTCCTGGTCCTCTTCGAGCGCGTCGGCTGCGGCTGCACCGGTGACAGGCGTGTCCAGGCGCTCGACCACGGTGCCGCTGATGTCCAGCGTGATCAGGTCCATCTCGCCCAGTTTGACCCGCACTCGGGCCCCGCGCGGCAGGTTCTGCGCACCCATGACCGGCAGCACCAGGGGCAGGGTGTCGGCGCGCACCATGTTGTCCTTGAAGATGCTGGCCTCCAGCTCAGTGATGCCGTTCTGCTGCAGGTAGCGCAGCGTCCAGAAGCGCTCCATGGCGCCCTGGTAGCCGTTGTACGCGCTGTAGGCCTCGTCAAAGCTGGAGATGATGGAAAACAGGCTGGCGTCCTTGGGCTTGAACGGTGCGGCCAGGGCGGCCGTCTTGCCGTGCTTGACGCAGGCGATGATCTGCCACTGGTTGACCAGATCGACATAGCGACGCAGCGGCGAGCTGCTCCAGGCGTAGCTCTTGACGCCAATGCCGGCGTGCGGCAGGGCGCGCGTGCCCATGCGCACCTTGACGCCAGGTGCAAGCGAAGCCTGGCTGCGGTAGATGCCGGGCACGCCCAGTTCGGCCAGCCAGTTGCCCCAGGTGCTGTTGGCCAGGATCATGGCCTCGGCCACGATCAGGTCCAGCGGCGCACCGCGCTGGCGGGTGCTGATCTGCACGGTCTCCGAGCCTTGCGGCTCGTTGCCGTCGTTGCCGACCAGGCGGAAGTTGTAGTCCGGGCGGTTGAAGGTCTCCGGCTTGCCGCGCACGATTTCGCGTTTGGCCTTCAGGTCTTTCGCCAGGCGGTATAAAAATGATAGCTGCTCACGCAGCTCCGACGAGGGCTGGAGCCCGATTTCTTGCCCAACGACCTGGCCCTGGAGCCAGTCTTCGGTGACGATGCCGTCGAGTTGGTCGTGGCGCAGGTTGTGGGCGATAGGCACGCGCTCAATTTTGGACTCGCTGCCCTGGATCTCCAGCGTGGCCTCGTCCAGCGTCACATACAAGGAGAGCGCCGGGCAATCGCGTCCGGCCTGCAGGGTGTAGGTCTGCACCAGCGCGTCCGGCAGCATGGTGACCTTGTAGCCCGGCATGTAGACGGTGGACAGGCGGGCGCGGCCCAGCTGGTCCACCGCATCACCGGGCTGGATGGCCAGGCCCGGCGCGGCAATGTGGATGCCCAGCGTGACGGTGCCGCTGCCCAGACCCTGCACGGACAGGGCGTCGTCGATTTCGGTGGTCTGCGAATCGTCGATGGAAAAGGCCTGCACGCTGGCTACGGGCAGGGCGGCTTCGTCAACCGCCGGCGCCGCCAATGCCGCAGGAAAGCCGGTCCCCTTGGGGAAGTTTTCCAGCAGAAAGCGCTTCCAGTGGAACAGGTAGGGCGAGGCAATGGCCCCCGACTTCTGCAGCAGTTCCAAAGGTGCGGTGTGGGTGGCGCGCGCCGCCTCGACCACGGCCTTGTACTCGGGCGCATTCTTGTCGGGCTTGAACAGGATCTTGTACAACTCCTCGCGGATCGGCTCCGGGCACTGACCCGCACCCAGCTCGGTAGCCCACTGCGTGATCTGCTGGGCAATGACCTTCTTCTTTTCGATGGCGGCCAGCGCCTGGGCAATCACATCGGCAGAAGCCTTGCGAAAGCGCCCCTTGCCGGCGCGGCGAAAGTAGTGGGGTGACTCGAACAGCCGAAACAGCATGGCCGCCTGCTCAGACAGTGGCGCCTGCTGCGAGAAATAGTCGCGCGCCAGATCGGCAAAGCCAAACTCCTCGTCGGGGGCAAACTCCCAGGCCATCTCCAGCTCAATGCCCTGGCTGGCCGCTTGGGCAGCCGCCATGAATTCCGACGGTGACGGTTTCTCGAACTTCAGCAGCATGTTGGCGGCCTTGACCTTGACCCGCTTGCCGCTGTCCAATTCCACCTGTGCGGACGATTCCGTCTCCGACAGGACCCGGCCGGCCATGAATTTTCCGGCTTCATCAAACAATAAAAACATAGGTCGGCATTGTCCCACGCCGCTCCCGACCAGCGAGGGTGGGTACCCAATCCACCCATTTATGGGAGGTTGCGTGATACCAGTTACCGATATGCTCGGGGGTCGCAGAACCAGCGGCGGCGTGGCGCTGGGACAATGAAAATCGATGGGGAGACCAGCATGTGGCGAGTACTGATTGTTGAAGATGACCCGCAGATGCGCGATTTTTTCGTGGGCAGCGTGTCGCGCGCGCCGGAGCTTACGCTGGAGGCCAGCGTGGCCAGCGTGGCCGAAGCCAAGGCCTGCCTGGACCACGCCGCGCGGGGCATTGACGTACTGCTGACTGACCTGGGCCTGCCCGATGGCAGCGGGCTGGAGGTCATCCGCTACGCCCGCCAGCGCCACCCGGCCTGCGAGGCGCTGGTCATCTCCATGTTTGGCGATGAGGACAACGTGCTGGCCAGCATCGAGGCCGGCGCCCTGGGCTACATCCACAAGGATGCGGCGCCCGATGACATTGCCAACACCATTCTGGAGATGAAGGCCGGCGCCTCGCCGATCTCCCCCATGATTGCCCGCCGGGTTCTGTCCAAGTACCGATCCATGCAGTCAAATCCGCCATCCGCCCTCGTGGTTGCTGAGAGTTCTGCTATCAAAATTGAAGCCGCCGGGGGCGAGAAGAGCATCCTGTCCCCGCGCGAGCAGGAGGTGCTGGAGCTGATTGCACGGGGGTTCTCCTATTCCGAGATCGCCGAGCTGAAGAGCCTGAGCGTCCACACCATCCAGACCCATATCAAGAGCCTGTATGGCAAGCTGGAGGTGCACTCGAAGATGGAAGCCGTGGTGGAGGCAACCCGCATGGGCCTGTTGCCGCAGCATTCGCAGCCCGCGCCCTTCCGATGACGCCTGGGCAGGCAGGGCTTCGCATGCGGAGCCGGCTGGGCAGCCTGGTCTGGTGGGGGTGGCTGCTGTGCCTGGCGGTCTGGGCCAGCCCCAGCGCGGCAGCGGTGCTGACCCTGACCCAGGCGCAGGGCACCGTGATCGTCAACGGTGAAACCTTCCGCCATGGCGTGAAGCTGCCCTATCACTGGGACCGGTCCAACCCGGGCCAGCGCGGCGAAGCCGTCTTTGATTTTGAATTCGAGTTGCCGGAGGCCCCGGATGAGTTCTGGGGCATCTACCTGCCCGGCCTGGGCAATGCCTACCAGATCTGGCTCAACGGCACCCTGCTGCAGCGCTTTGGCACGATGGTGCAGGACCACGGCGATGCGCAGGCCTACAACGGCGCCGATGCCGCGCGGGTGCCGCGCTACATCTCGGTGGACAGCGGCCATTTCCGCAAGACCAACCAGATCCGGGTGCACATCCGCGCCGACGTGGGTCGCCGCGGGGGGCTGGCACCCTTGCTGATCGGACCGCAGGACGAGGTGTATCCGCTGTACGTGCAGGCCTACCGCTGGCGGGCCACCGGATCGGTTGGCGTGGTGGCGTTTTGCCTGGTGGTCGGGCTGACCGCCTTGGCCCTGTGGAGCACCCATGCCGGCCTGCGCAAGGCGGGCAGCGTGGGGCGCGATCCCCTGTACCTGTTTGCCGCCGTGGCCCAGTTGTTCTGGGCGATTTATGTCGGCGATGTGCTGGTGGAGGATCCGCCCTTGCCCTGGCCCTGGTGGGGGGTGCTGCAGTCGGTCGCCCTGGGCATCTGGGGCAGCAGCATGGCGCTGGCGTGCATGGAGCTGGCGAACTGGCGCGAGCAGGCCTGGGCGCACCGGTTTCGCCATTGGCTGGTGATTCTGCTGGTGCTGTGCCCGGGCTTTGCCTGGTGGGCGCTGGGCATGGGCCAGCCGGTGGTGCTGACGTTCTGGTATGGCGTGTTCGGTCTGAGCGCGCTGGGCTTTGTGCTGGCCTTTCTGTGGAGCGCGGCGCGCCAGGCCCGGTCCGAGCAGCGCATCGTGGCGGTGGCCGGTCTCATCAATATTCTGGTGGCGTTGCGTGACTTCTATGTCTTTCGCGTCGATCCGGTCTATGCGGCCAACACCTGGGTGCGCTACTCGTCGGTGCTGTTCGGGCTGGCCATGGGCTATGTGGTGGTGTTGCGCTTTCGCGCCACCAGCCTGCAATTGCAGGACGTGCTGAACAATCTGGCGCAGCGGGTGTCGGACAAGGAGCAGGCCCTGCGGGACAGCTACGTCCGGCTGGAGGCCCTGGCCCGCCAGCAGGAGCGCACAGCCGAGCGCAGCCGCATCCTGCGCAATATGCACGATGGCGTGGGCGCCCACATCAGCTCGGCCATGCGCCAGCTGCAGGCTCCGGGCGACGGTGTGCCGCTCCCGGGGCGCGAGGAGGTGCTGCTGACGCTGCGCGACGCCATGGATCAGCTCAAGCTGTCGATTGACGCCATCCATCTGGTGCCGGGTGACGTCACCGCGCTGCTGGCCAACCTGCGCTACCGCCTGGGCCCGCGGTTTCGGGCCATGGGCATTGAATTGCAGTGGGATGTGGACCTGCTGCCGTTGTGTCCGCAACTCGACGCGGGCGCCATGAGCGAGCTGCAGTTCATGCTGTTTGAAGCCCTGTCCAACGTCATGCAGCACGCCAACACCCACGTGCTGCGCATCGAAGGCCATGCCCAGGGTGAGGAGCGGATCTATGTGCGGGTCATTGATGATGGATGTGGCTTTGACCCCCAGTCCAAAGGCAAAAAGGGCCTGGCCAGCTTGCGTGAGCGGGCCACGGCCATCGGCGCGCAGCTGGAGATCAGCAGCCAGCCCGGCAAAACGGTGGTGGAAATCCAGCTGCCGGTTTGACCCCGGCGGCGGCAGACCCCGGCAAGGCTGGGATAATCGCGCCACTCTATGGCATCCGTTTTTGACAAACCCTCCGTGTGGCGGCGCATCGCGCCCTGGTTTCAGGGCTTTGATGGTCCGTTGGCATTTGCTGTCTTCCTGCTGGCCTGCGCCGGCATGCTGACCATGTATTCCTCGGGCTTCGACCATGGCACCCGGTTTGAGGACCATGGGCGCAACATGCTGATAGCCGCCAGCATCATGTTCGTGGTGGCCCAGGTGCCGCCCCAGCGCCTGATGGCCCTGGCCGTGCCCCTGTATGTGGCGGGCGTGGCCCTGCTGGTGGCGGTGGCGGTGTTTGGCATCACCAAGAAGGGGGCCCGGCGCTGGATCAATATCGGCATCACCATCCAGCCCAGCGAAATCCTCAAGATCGCCATGCCGCTGATGCTGGCCTGGTGGTTCCAGAAACGCGAGGGCCAGTTGCGCCCGCTGGACTTTGGCGTGGCCGCCCTGCTGCTGGGCGCCCCGGTGGCGCTGATCATGAAGCAGCCCGACCTGGGCACCGCCCTCTTGATCCTGGCCGCCGGCCTGTCGGTCATTTTTTATGCTGGCATGAGCTGGAAGCTGGTCATTCCGCCGCTGGTGTTGGGCGTTATCGGCATCGCGCTGATCGTGGTGTTCGAGCCGTCCCTGTGTGCCGACGGCGTGCGCTGGCCGGTCCTGCACGACTACCAGCAGCAGCGCATCTGCACGCTGCTGGACCCCACGCGCGACCCGCTGGGCAAGGGCTTTCACATCATCCAGGGCATGATCGCCATCGGCTCGGGCGGCGTCACCGGCGTGGGTTTCATGAAGGGCACGCAGACCCACCTGGAGTTCATCCCCGAGCGCACCACCGACTTCATCTTTGCCGCCTATTCGGAAGAGTTTGGCCTGTTGGGCAACCTGTTCCTGATCGCATCCTTCCTGTTCCTGAT
>JAVBYK010000498.1 GCA_030824095.1 bacterium | reverse complement strand
GCATGACATCCTGACCTACCGCTGGTTCGAGGTGCAGGACATGTTCTATTGGGTCTATCTGGACGGACACAACCGGGTCCAGCGCACCGAGCAGGGCGTCGACTACCGTGTTGACACCAAAGACTAATGGTCATTGAGGCCACTGGCCCTCGTGGAATAAGACTTTATAGCTATCAATTAGATAGCAATCTGCGATGACCGGCCATGCGAGAATCCCGGCATGGAAATGATTGTTGTATCGCTGGCCTCGCTGCTGGCCGGCTTTGTGGACTCCATCGTCGGTGGCGGCGGGCTGATCCTGGTGCCGGCGCTGTTTGCCACCTTCCCCAACACCCACCCCGCCACGCTGTTTGGCACCAACAAGGGCGCGTCCGTCTGGGGCACCAGCATTGCCACCCTGCAATACAGCCGCCGTGTGCACATGCGCTGGCACGCACTGGCGCCGGCGGCAGCGGTGTGCTTTGCCGCCTCGCTGGGCGGCGCCTGGCTGGTCACGGTGATCTCGCCAGAATACCTGCGCAAGGCCTTGCCGCTGGTGCTGCTGGCGGTGCTGGCCTACACGCTGGCCAAGAAGGAACTGGGGCGCGACCACACACCGCGCTTTGGCGGCCAGCAGGAAGCCCTGGTGGCCTGCGGCATCGGCGCCGTCATCGGCTTTTATGACGGCTTCTTCGGCCCTGGCACCGGCAGCTTCTTTGTCTTTCTCCTGGTGCGCCTGCTGGGCTACGACTTCCTGAACGCCTCGGCCGGTGCCAAGTTGCTCAACACCGCCTCCAACCTGGCGGCCATTTTGCTGTTTGCGCTGAAGGGCCATGTCTGGTGGCACTTTGTGCTGGCGATGGCGATTGCCAATGTGCTGGGCAGCCTGGCCGGCACGCACCTGGCGCTCAAGCACGGCACGGGCTTTGTGCGCGGGGTGTTCATCGTCGTGGTGTCGGCCCTGATCCTGAAGACCAGCTACGACGCGTTTCTGCGCTAGCGCGGCGGCTTTGACGCGGCCGCGGACGCAGCGGCGGCCGGGGCGCTGGCCGCGGCGGTGGCGGGGCGCGGCCAGGGCACGCTGGCGGCTGCCAGCGGCTTGCCGATGGGCGCAGCCGCCACCCCCTTGCGGACGGCAGCCATGTCCTCATCATTCGGGTACTGCCCCAGCAGCCAGTAGTCGAATACGCGGCGCGCGATAGGTGCTGCAGACCCGGAGCCCCAGCCGGCGTTCTCAACAATCACGGCCAGCGCAATCGTCGGGTTTTCGACCGGGGCAAAGGCGACATAGAGGGCATGGTCGCGCTTGTGCTCGTCGGCCTTGACGTTGCTGTACTTCTCGCCGGCCCGCAGGCCGATGGCCTGGGCCGTGCCGGTTTTGCCGCCACTGGTGTACCCAGCGCCGGCAAATACCCTGGCCGAGGTGCCTTCCAGCGTCACGCCATGCATCGCATTGCGAATCACGTCCACATGCTCGGGCTTGAGCGGCAGGGGTTCAAGCGCATCACCGGCGGCGCGAAGGGTCGTGCGCTGAACGCTGTCCTGGATCTCGCGCACCAGGTGCGGCTTGAAGCGCAGGCCACCGGAGGCGATGGTCGAGTAGGCGGTGGCCATTTGCAGCATCGTGAAGTTGTTGTAGCCCTGGCCGATGCCCAGCGAGATGGTCTCGCCGGCGTACCACTTCTGCTGCTCCGGCTTTCGGAATTTCTTGCGCTTCCACTCCTGCGATGGCAGGTCGCCGGTGACCTCACCCATCAGATCGATGCCGGTGAGGCGCCCCAGGCCAAAGGGCATCAACTGGTCGTGGATCACATCCACGCCCATCTCGTTGGCGAGGCTGTAGAAGTAAACGTTGGACGAACTGACGATGGCCAGGCGCATGTCTTTGGGGCCGGGACGGTCGGCCTCAGGGCTGCCGAAGACACGACCACCAAAACTGTAGGTCAGGTTGTCCTGGATGACCACATTGGCGGCACGCTTGCCGCTGTTGAGCGCCGCCATGGCCATCAACGGCTTATAGGTCGAACCGGGCGGATAGGTGCCCCGCAGCGCGCGGTTGAGCAGCGGTTTGTCGATGTCCTCATTCAGCGCGGCCCAGCTGTCCACGTCGATACCGTCGACAAAGAGGTTGGGATCAAAGGTCGGCTTGGAGACAAAAGCCAGCACCTCGCCATTGCGTGGGTCCATCGCCACCAGGGCACCGCGGCGGTCACCATACATGTCCTCCACCAGCTTCTGCAGCTTGATGTCGATCGACAATTCCACCTTGTTGCCCGGTGTGGACGGCGTGCTGGCAAGCTTGCGCATGGCGCGCCCACCGGCCGATGTCTCGACCCGCTCGACACCGGTGATGCCGTGCAACTGGCTCTCGAAGTTCTGCTCCACACCGAGCTTTCCGATGTATTCGGTGCCGCGGTAGTTGGCCTGGTTGTCGTCGTCCTCGATCTTGGCTTTTTCCGCCTGGTTGATGCGCCCGATGTAGCCAATCACGTGGCTGGCCAGTTCGCCGTACGGGTAGTTGCGAAACAGCCGCGCCTTGATCTCCACGCCGGGAAAGCGAAAGCGCTGGGCAGCGAAACGTGCTACTTCGGTGTCGGTCAGGCGGGTGCGGATCGGCAGGGACTCAAAGCTCTTGGATTCTTCGAGCAGTTTCTTGAACCGGCGCCGGTCCCGGGGCGTGATGTCCAGCACCGTGGCCAGTTCGTCCACTGTGGCCTCCCAGCCGGCCAGCGTCTTGGAGGGCGTGATTTCCAGCGTGTAGGCCGAGTAATTGCTGGCCAGCACAATGCCGTTGCGGTCAACGATCAGGCCGCGATTGGGCACGATGGGAACGATGGAGGTGCGGTTGCTCTCGGCCTGGGCACGCAAGTCGTCGTGGCGCACCACCTGCAGATACACCAGCCGCGCGGCCAGCAACGAAAAGCACACGATCACCAGCACGCTGACGGCGAACACTCGCGTGCGAAACCGCGCCAGATCCGCTTCGACGTTGCGTATTTCGGTCACAGCGGTCTATTCGCGTCCGGGTTGGGCGCACGCAGTTGAGGTGCCAGCAGCACGATGCTGGCCACTGGCCACAAAACAGCCTCCACCACGGGTGCCAGCAGCATCAGGAGCCCGGGGAAGCTGCCCCCGGTGGCCATGCGCACCGCCAGTTCCACGGCATGCGCAGCGGCAAACAGCGGGAACACCTGGGCCGCCTGCGACGGCACCGAGAACCACAGCAGACGGCGGTGGATGGTGATGGCGAAAAAGCTCAGCACGGTGTAGGCCAGCGCATGCTGCCCCAACAGACCGCCCTGGTGCACGTCCATCAACAGGCCAAACACGAAGGCCCCACCGATGCTGACGCGCAAGGGTTGGTGCACGGTCCAGAACACCAGCACCACCGCCAGCATGTCAGGCGTCCACGCAGCACGACCCCAAAAGCCCATGTTCTGCAGCATGTTGAGCAGCATCGCGGCAATCAGGCTGCCCCAGATGAAGAAAGGATTGGCGGGCAGCAGCAGCTGCTGGCCGGGTCGCATGATCATGCTTGCATCTCCGCTGCCATCATTTTCCGGCTCCGCGGCGGCTGACCACGGCGGGTGCTTCGGGTGCTGGCCGTGGCGGGACTTGCGTGTTCACCGCATCCAGCACCATCACATGGCCCGAACCGGATACCAATGCCAGCGGCACGCAGTAGATGCGGGCAAACACGGCGTCCACGCGGCGCTCCACCTTTTCCACACGGGCCACCGGCAGGCCGGGCGGGTAAACACCGTCCACACCGCTGGTGGTCAGCAGGTCTCCGGCGGCCACGTCGGCATTGGCGGCCATGAAGCGCAGTTCCATGGCATCGGCGTGCAGCGACGCATCGCCATAGGCCACGCCGCGTGCTCCGGTGCGGGTGTTCAGTACGGGAATGGCATGGTCGCGGTCGGTGATCAGGGTGACTTCACTGACCAGCGGATAGACCCGCGTGACCTGACCCAGCACGCCGGACTCATCCAGGATGGGCGCGCCCAGTCCCACCTTGTCGGCCATGCCCTTGTCGATGATGACCTTGCGGCTGTAGGGATCGGCAGCGTCGTAAATGACCTGTGCGGCCATCGCGGGCGACTGCAGGCGCTCACGCAGTCCCAGCAACTTGCGCAGGCGCTGGTTCTCCAGCGCCAACTGCTCGACCTGGTTGGCGCGCTGCGACTGCAGGTAGTGTTTTTTGGTGACCTCGTCCTGGGCCGCCTTGGCAGCGGACAGGGACGAGAAATAGTGGCTGGCTTCCTGGTAGGCGAGCACCGGGCGCAGCGCCAGCCACTGGGCCGGGTACAGCACGGTGGCCAGCACCACACGCAGTGGCTGCATGACCTTGAAACGGGAGTCGGCCACCATGAGAAACAGCGCCAGAGCGCTGCACACGGCCAGCTTGGACAGGGCCGAGGGACCCTGCCGGAAAAACGGTGGGGGTTCCCTGTCCAGCGTACCCAGTGGCATCGCTGTACCTGACGCTTATTCGCTGGTGAAAATGGAGCCCAGACGCTCCATCTGCTCCAGCGCAATGCCGCAACCGCGCACCACACAGGTCAGTGGGTCTTCGGCCACCAGCACCGGCAGGCCGGTTTCTTCCGCCAGCAGGCGGTCCAGGTCGCGCAGGAGCGCGCCACCGCCGGTCAGCATCATGCCGCGGTCGGCAATGTCGGCACCGAGTTCGGGAGGGGTTTGTTCCAGCGCGTTCTTGACGGCGGAGACGATGTTGTTCAGCGGGTCTGTCAGGGCTTCCAGGATTTCATTCGAGGAGATCGTGAAGCTGCGCGGCACACCTTCGGACAGGTTGCGTCCGCGCACTTCCATTTCCTTGACTTCGGAGCCGGGGAAGGCCGAGCCGATCTGCTTCTTGATGGACTCCGCGGTGGGCTCGCCGATCAGCATGCCGTAGTTGCGGCGGATGTAGTTGATGATGGCTTCGTCAAATTTGTCGCCGCCGACGCGGACCGAGCCCTTGTAGACCATGCCGCCCAGCGAAATCACACCGACTTCGGTGGTACCGCCACCGATGTCCACCACCATGGAGCCGCTGGCTTCACTGACAGGTAATCCGGCGCCGATGGCCGCAGCCATGGGTTCTTCGATCAGGTACACATCGCTGGCACCGGCACCGAGTGCCGACTCGCGGATGGCGCGGCGCTCGACCTGGGTGGAGCCGCAGGGCACACAGATGATGATGCGTGGGCTGGGGCGGAAAATGCCGCGCGGATGCACCATCTTGATGAACTGCTTGAGCATCTGCTCGGTGACCGTGAAGTCGGCAATCACGCCGTCTTTCATGGGGCGGATGGCTTCGATGTTGCCGGGCACTTTGCCCAGCATGGCCTTGGCTTCCTTGCCGACGGCCTGAATGGTCTTTTTGCCTTGGGGGCCGCCTTCATGGCGGATGGCAACGACGGAGGGTTCGTCTAGAACAATCCCCTGGCCGCGTACAAAAATCAGGGTGTTGGCCGTACCGAGGTCAATGGCCAGGTCGGTAGAAAAGTACCGACGGAAAGATCCAAACATCAAACATCCTCTCGGGCACGAAAGGCGCTTCGGCCTTCCATCACCACTGTTTTTTCGTTAAATAATCGTAAGTTTGACGTCAAGCAAAGCAATTGAGCGGGACTTGCGTCAAAGGCAGGATAATAACCGATTGCCTTTGAACAGCCCTCTCTAAAGAACCCGTTCGGGCCTGATTTACCTTTGGTTTCAACCCAATACGCATCATGTCACTGACATCTACCGACATCGCCCGCATTGCCAATCTGGCACGTTTGGAGCTGGCACCCTCCGAGAGTGAGCGCATGCTCACACAAATGAACAGCTTTTTTGACATCGTGGAGCAGATGCGCGCGGTAGACACCACGGGAATCGCGCCGCT